>DASYRS010000556.1:0-11484 GCA_036004205.1 Dongiaceae bacterium | reverse complement strand
GATGCAGCGACTGCGCCTGGCGGCGCAGGCTGGCGGTCCCCAGCCTCGCGCGCTGCGGCAGGTCCTCCAGGGTCGCGGGTCCACGGCTGAGGAAGGCGTCGCGCGGGTCCTCCCGCTCGGGCACCGCGGCGATGCAGAGGCCGTCCGGCAACAGCGCCGGCATGTCCTTCATCGAGTGGATGGCGCAGTCGATGCGGCCGTCCAGCAGCGCCTCCTCGATCTCCTTGGTGAACAGGCCCTTGCCTCCGATCTCGCTCAAGGGGCGATCCTGGACCCGGTCGCCGGTCGTCTTGATGACACAGATCTCGATGGCGCCCGGCGCGGCCAGGTGGGGATGGGCTGCTATCAGCCGCGCGCGCGCCTCGTCCGCCTGCGCCAAAGCGAGCGGCGAACCGCGCGTGCCGATGCGCAGGCTCGTCTGGTTGCTATCGGACTGGGATGACGCCATAAGGGGATTGCATAAAGGCCGGACCCAAGGAATGCAACCGCGCGACCCATGGTCATAAGGTCATGATTGTATTGGGCATCGAATCAAGCTGCGACGAAACCGCCGCCGCCCTGGTGACGGAGGACCGTCGCATCCTGGCCGATCTGGTGGCCGCGCAGCTCGAGGATCATCGCCCCTATGGCGGCGTGGTGCCCGAGGTCGCGGCGCGCGCCCATCTGGAACGGCTGGACAAGCTGGTCGGCCAGGCGATGCGCGAGGCCGGCATCGGCTTCGCGGAATTGGACGCGGTGGCGGCGACCGGCGGGCCGGGCCTGATCGGCGGCGTCATCGTCGGGGTGATGACGGGCAAGGCGATCGCCCTGGTGCACGGCAAGCCGTTCATCGCGGTCAATCACCTGGAAGGCCACGCGCTGACCGCGCGCCTGACCGACGACACGGCATTCCCCTATCTGCTGCTGCTGGTCAGTGGCGGTCATTGCCAGTTGCTGGTGGTGGAGGGGGTCGGCCGCTATCGCCGCCTCGGCTCCACCATCGACGACGCGGCGGGCGAAGCGTTCGACAAGGCGGCAAAGCTGCTGGGTCTCGGCTATCCCGGCGGCCCGTCGATCGAACGCGCGGCGCGGGCGGCGACCAAGCCCGTGACGGATCTGCCGCGGCCGATGAAGGGCAGGGCGGAACTCAACTTCTCCGTCAGCGGCCTGAAGACGGCGCTGCGTCACAAGGTGGAGGAGCTGGGCGCGCTCGATGATGAATCGCGCGCCAACCTAGCGGCCGGATTCCAGCTGGCGGTGGTGGAAAGCCTGATCGACCGCACGCGCCGCGCCATCGCCGCCGCGCGCGCCAGCCATCCGGGCCTGACCGCTTTGGTCGTGGCGGGCGGCGTCGCGGCAAATTCGGTATTGCGGGCGCAACTGGAAAGCTGCGCTAGCGAGGCGCGCCTCGCCTTCGTCGCGCCGCCGCCGCGCCTGTGCACCGACAACGCCGCGATGATCGCCTGGGCCGGGCTGGAGCGCTTTCGCCTAGGCGAGCAAAGCCCGCTCGATTTCGCCCCGCGCCCGCGCTGGCCACTCGACGAGGACGCGCCGCGCCTGATCGGCGCGGGCGTGAAGGCATGACAAGGAACGCGAGGAACAGAATGCTCTACGCCATCTATTGCAAGGACAAGCCCGGCCATCTGCAGACGCGGCTCGACAACCGCCCAGCCCATGTCGAATACTTGAAGCGGTTCGCCGGGCAGCATGTCTGCACCGGCCCGCTACTCAGCGACGATGGGCAAGGCATGGTGGGTTCGCTGCTGGTGATGGAGTTCGCGGACAAGAAAGCTGCCGAAGACTTCGCCGCCAACGATCCTTATGCCAAGGCCGGATTGTTCCAGAGCGTCGCCATCACACCGTTTCGCAAAGTCTTCCCGCAAGCCTAAAGAGGGAATCATGAACTACTGGCTGATGAAATCCGAGCCGTCGACTTACTCTTACGAACAGCTGGTGAAGGACAAGAAGACTAGCTGGAACGGCGTCCGCAACTTCCAGGCCAGCGCCAATCTCAAGGCCATGAAGATCGGCGACCGCGTGTTCTTCTATCACTCCAACGAAGGCCTCGCCGTGGTCGGCATCGCGGAGGTCAGCAAGACCTACTATCCCGATCCCACCGACAAGACCGAGCGCTTCGGCATGGTCGACATCAAGCCGGTCATGCCTTTCAAAACTCCGGCCACGTTGGTGGACATCAAGAAAGACCCAAAGCTGAAAGACATGGTGCTTGTGAAGAACTCACGCCTCTCCGTGCAACCGGTGACGCCGGAAGAGTGGAAGCACATCTGCCAGCTGGGCGGGGTGAAGGGGTAGGCGCCCCCACAACGCCCCAATCCCGCCCCGCCGCCGCCGCTTCGGCCTGACACAACGCACCCTGTCCGCTCTCATCGACAGGGGAATGTCATGTCCGACTTTGCCGATCCCGGCCCGAACTCGCCCACCATCCAATCCATGGCCCGCACGGCGCGCCGCCGCTTCGGCAGCGGGTGGGAGGCGGGCAAGCGCGTCGCCTTCTTCGGCTTGCTGGTGCTGATCATGCTGGTGCCGCTCGGCATGGTCGAAGGCGTGATCGAGGAGCGCGCAGCCACCAAGGCGCAGGTGGAGCAGGAGATCGGCGCGCAGTGGGGGCCACCGCAGGCGATCAGTGGGCCGGTCCTGGTGGTGCCGTACGACGTCTCGCGCGTGCAAACGAATTCCGACGGCGAAGCGAAGACGATCGTCGAAACGCGCTACGCTGTCTTCACGCCGGAGGAATTGCGCATCGATGCCGCGACCGGTGTGCAGAAGCGCTACAAGAGTATCTACGAGATGCTGGTCTATGGCGCGAACGTCACCCTGTCCGGCCGCTTCGCGGCGCCTGATTTCAGCCAGCTCGGTGTCACACCGACGCAGATCGGCTGGGACCAGGCCAGCCTGGTGCTCGGCATCGCCGGCGTGCGCGCCATCAACGCGGTGTCGCTGAAGGCGGCCGGGGGCGATCGTCCTATTGAAGCGGGGGTCCTGCCCTACCATCCGTTCGATGAGGGTATCCGGGCTTCCCTGCCGCTCCAGACTGTCGGCACAGGCCCGCAGCCGTTCGAGTTCGAATTCACGCTTGCGCTGAACGGGCGCGAGCATCTCTCGTTCCAGCCGCTGGGCCGGCAGAGCGAGATCACGATCAAGAGCGATTGGCCGCATCCGAACTTCATCGGCACGCCGCTGCCGACCACGCGGGAGATCAGGGCGGACGGGTTCGACGCCTCGTGGTCGATCTCCCACATCGCCACCGGCTCGCCGCTCGCGTGGCTGACCCACGAATACAAGCCGCAGCCCGAGCGCGCCACCAGCTTCGGCGTCGCGCTGACCGAGCCGGGCGACGTGCATCAGCAGACCGACCGGATCGTGAAATACGGCATCCTGGTCATCGGCCTCACCTTCGGCACCATGTTCGTGGTCGGCGTGCTGAAGAGGGACCGGGTGCATCTGGTGCAGTATCTGCTGATCGGCGCCTCGATCACCCTGTTCTATCTGCTGCTGCTCTCGCTGGCCGAGCAGATGGATTTCGCGTTGTCCTATGCGATCGCGAGCCTGGTCGATATCGCGATCGTCGCCTGGTACGCCGGCACCACCATCCGGCGGCTGATGGGCTGGTTGACCGGCGCGGTCCTCACCCTGGTGCATGCCTACATGTATGTCCTGCTGCAGATGGAGAGCTTCTCGCTGCTCTCCGGCACGGTCGGCCTCCTGCTGGCGCTGCTCGCGGTGATGATCGCTACCCGCAAGGTCGACTGGTTCGCCCTCGGCGAGGCGCGGGAGGAGGCGGCTTAGACGCGCCTGCGACACCCGGACGCCCCTTCCCCAACCCTTTCAGGGTGCGGGAAGGGGGAGTCCGCAGCTCTCTCGAATATCAGTCCCGTCAAGCTGTTAGCCCTATCGACCGGCACCGCCATCTTGCCCTTTCGCGGCCGCCTTGTTACGACTTTCGTCTAAGCAAGAAGTGCCGGCGCTTGGCTTTAGAGTGCGCTGCAACAAGACGAATGTCAGGGGAGTGCGAGCGATGTCCGAGCCACAGATCTTTCCCGTTCCGGCCGAGGCCGCGAAGCGCGCGCTGATCGATGCCAGGAAATACGACGAGATGTATCGCCGCTCGGTCGCCGACGCCGAAGGCTTCTGGGGCGACATCGGCAAGCGCGTCGACTGGATCAGGCCCTACGGCAAGGTGAAGGACGTCGACTATACCGGCGAGGTGCATATCCGCTGGTACCAGGACGGGACCCTGAACGTCTCGGCCAACTGCCTCGACCGGCACCTGGCCGCCCGCGGCAACCAGACCGCCATCATCTGGGAAGGCGACGATCCCTCCGAAAGCAAGCATATCACCTATGCCGAGGCGCACGAGCAGGTGTGCCGCATGGCGAACGTGCTGAAAGGATTGGGTGCCAAGCGCGGCGACCGCATCACCATCTACATGCCGATGATCCCGGAGACGGCATTCGCGATGCTGGCCTGCGCGCGCATCGGCGCGGTCCATTCGGTGGTGTTCGGCGGCTTCTCGCCCGACAGCCTGGCCGGTCGCATCCAGGATTGCGATTCCAACATCATCGTCACCGCCGACGAAGGATTGCGCGGCGGCAAGAAAGTTCCGCTCAAGGCCAACGTCGATGCCGCGCTGAAGAACTGCCCCTCGATCAAGAAATGCCTGGTGGTGCGCCGCACCGGCGGCAAGATCGAATGGACCGCCGGGCGCGATCATTGGTGGCACGAGGAATCGCCGAAAGTCTCGGCCTATTGCACGCCGGCGGAGATGAGCGCCGAAGATCCCCTGTTCATCCTCTAGACCTCGGGCTCGACCGGAAAGCCCAAGGGCGTGCTGCATACGACCGGCGGCTACCTGGTCTATGCCGCGATGACCCACCAATACGTCTTCGACTATCACGAGGGCGAGGTCTATTGGTGCACGGCGGACGTGGGCTGGGTTACCGGGCACTCCTATATCGTCTATGGCCCGCTCGCCAACGGCGCGATCTCGCTGATGTTCGAAGGCGTGCCGAACTATCCCGACGCCTCGCGCTTCTGGCAGGTATGCGACAAGCACAAGGTCAACACCTTCTACACAGCCCCCACCGCGATCCGCGCCTTGATGCGCGAGGGCGAAGGCCCGGTGCAGAAATGCAAGCTGGATTCGTTGCGCCTGCTTGGTACGGTGGGCGAGCCGATCAATCCGGAAGCCTGGCTGTGGTACCACCGCGTGGTGGGCAAGCATCATTGCCCGATCGTCGATACCTGGTGGCAGACTGAGACCGGCGGCATCCTCATCTCGCCGCTGCCCGGCGCGACGGCGCTGAAGCCCGGCTCCGCCACCAAGCCGTTGTTCGGCATCATTCCCGAGATCGTCGATGGCGACGGCAAGGTGCTGCACGGGGAGTGCCAGGGCAATCTCTGCATCGCCGATTCCTGGCCGGGCCAGACGCGTACGATCTACGGCGATCACAAGCGCTTCGCGGACACCTATTTCCGCACCTATCCCGGCAAGTATTTCACCGGCGACGGCTGCCGGCGCGACGAGGACGGCTACTACTGGATCACCGGCCGGGTCGATGACGTCCTCAACGTTTCCGGCCACCGCATGGGAACCGCGGAAGTGGAATCGGCGCTGGTCGCCCATCCGAAGGTCGCCGAGTCCGCCGTGGTCGGCTATCCGCACGACATCAAAGGCCAGGGCATCTACGCCTACGTCACGCTGAAGCTCGGCGTGGAGCCGAGCGAGGAATTGCGCAAGGAGCTGGTGCAGTGGGTGAGGAAGGAGATCGGCCCGATCGCCTCGCCCGACCTGCTGCAATGGGCGCCGGGCCTGCCCAAGACCCGCTCCGGCAAGATCATGCGCCGCATTCTGCGCAAGATCGCGGAGAACGATTACAGCAACCTCGGCGACACCTCGACCCTGGCCGATCCGAGCGTGGTGCAGAGCCTGGTGGATAACCGGATGAACCGGGGGTAGCCGCCGCGAAGGCGCCGCGCTGCATCGACGCCCCCTCACGCCAACCCCTCTCCCTCGGAGGGGAGAGGGGCTGATCGCACGAGCCCATCAGCAGCGTTCCCTCTCCCCTCGAGGGAGAGGGATAGGGTGGGGGGGAAGCGAAGATTCTCTCCGAGAGCCCAAGAACATGACCGACACTACCCTCCTCACCGCCCTGCGCCAGATCACCACCGCCACCATCACGACGGTGCTGCTGAAGAAAGGCATCCGCCGCACCTGGATGAAGGGGCCGCAGCCGCTGGCCGCCGGCCAGCCGCGTATTGCGGGCCGCGCCTTCACATTGCGCTTCGTGCCGGCGCGCGAAGACCTGGCAACGCCCGCCTCCTGGTCCTCGCCACGCTCCACCCGCGCGGCGATCGAGGAGATGCCGGCGGGCTGCGTCGCCGTGATCGATGCCATGGGCGTCGCCGACGCCGGCGTGTTCGGCGACATCCTGGCGCAGCGCATGAAGGTGCGCGGGGTGGCGGGCCTCGTCACCGACGGCGTGATGCGCGACAAGGCGGGCGTGCTGGAAACCGGGCTGCCGGTCTGGTGTGCGGGCGTGGCGGCGCCGGCTTCGGTCGCCGGCCTCACCTTCGTCGGCTGGCAGGAGCCGGTCGGCTGCGGTGGTTGCGCGATCTATCCCGGCGATGTCGTGGTGGCCGACGGCGACGGCGCCGTGGTGATCCCGGCCGCGCTGGCGGACGAGGTCGCGCGCCTCGGCGCGGAGCAGGAACAGCTCGAAGCCTGGCTCATGGAAGAGGTGAAGCAAGGCAAGACGCTGCCCGGCCTCTATCCACCCAACGACGAGACGCTGGCGCGCTACGCGGCGCACAAGAAGGTCTAGGAGCTACTCCGCCGCGGCCGCCGCTTTGTGTTCGGCGGATGCCAAAGCGTTGCTCATATGCTCGAACAGCGGCTCCAATCCCAGCCCCTCGCCATGGCCGCGCGCGGCGGCGAGGGCGGCGGCGGCGGCGGAAAGATTCCCGCTCTTGAAGCTCTGCGCGGCCTTGGCGATCTCATCCAGCAGCTCGTGGGCCTGCGGCGCCTGCGCGACCTCCGGCCCGCCGATCAGGGCATAGAGCCGCGCCGGCAGGGTCTTGCCCTTGACGAAAATGTCGCCGATGGGAATCGCCGCGAAGTCTGGCGCGGCATTGCGCGTCTGCTCGCCGATCAGGATGTCGAGGCCGAAACCCTTGCTGACCCCTTCGATGCGCGAGGCGAGGTTCACATTGTCGCCGATGACCGAGTAATTGAGGCGCTGGCGCGCGCCGAGATTGCCGACCAGTGCGTCGCCCGAATTGAGGCCGATGCCGATCATGATCGGCGAGAAGCTTTGTCCCGCCGCCTGCGCGCGTTCGACCAGGCTCTTGTTGAGGACGAACAGCCGGCGGCGCATTTCCAGCGTCGCCCGGCAGGCCAGCCTGGCGTGATCGGGTTCGTCCAGCGGCGCGTTCCAGAACGCCATGATGGAATCGCCGATGTATTTGTCGATGGTGCCCTCGTGGTCCAGGACGGCCTCGGTCATCGGCGTCAGGAAGTCGTTGAGCAAGGCGGTGAGCGCGGTCGCTTCCATCTTTTCCGAGATGCTCGTGAAATCGCGGATGTCGCAGAACATGATGGTGAGGTCGCGCACCTCGCCGCCCAGCCGCAGCAACCCGGGATTGGCGACCAGACGCTTCACCATCGCCGGCGCCAGATAGTGGCTGAAGGTCTCGCGCACCCGCTTGCGCTCGATGTCGGAGCGGCGGAACGACAGCAGGACACCCGTCGTGAAAACGGCAAGGGCGCCGGCCGACGGATAGGCGGGATCGATCAACCAGCCACGATCCAGAAATCCCCACCAGCCAAAGCCGGTCGCGATCAGCACGCTGACACCGCCGAGCGTTGCGCTGCCTAGCGGCCCCAGGCGCGGGAACAAGATCACCATGGCGCCGCCCAGGACCAGCAGGGCGGCCATCTCGATCTCCTTGGACCATAGCGGGCGCTCGAGGAAATCGCTGGAGAGAATCTGCTCCACGATCTGCGCATGCACTTCCACGCCCGGCACGGCGCTGGCATTGGGCGTGGAACGCAAATCGAGCAGCCCTGGTGCGCTGGTGCCGACGAAGACGATATCTCCACCGAGGTCGGCTTCTCCCGCCAACACCTTCCATGCCGGCACATATCGTTCGGGGCGATGGCCCGTGTCGCGAAGCCACACCTGCGCGCTGGGGTCGGTCTTGATCGGCAGATTACTGGCTTTTCCGATCGCGAAGCCGACGATCCCTTCGCGCCAACCGACCAGCCATGTGCCCTGTGCCCCGCTGGATTTGACCACGTAGTTCTTTTCGCCGATTGCGATGCGCAAAGCCTCGGCCGCCAAGCTGGGATAGATTGTCCCGCCGCCGTTCAACAGCAACGGAACTCTGCGAACGATGCCATCGCGATCATAGACCGTATTAATGCTCCCGATCCCGAGCGCCGCTTCCTGAAACATGGGAAGGCTTGCGATCGCGCCGCCAAACTGGATGACAAGGTTCTCAGGCTTGATACCTGCTCCTCCAATCTTGGAGAGCCCCGCCTTGCGCAGGACCTCGTGGTTGCTGGCCGACTCTGTCATGGCGACACCCACGACCACCCGGCCTCTGGCGATCTCGTCCGCCAGGATCTTGTCGGGGTCGGTCACCTTCGCCTCGATGTCCTTCATCAAGGGATCATCCGGCGCCAATCCCCAGCCTGAGAACACCAAGCCGGGAGAGGTCCGGTCGGGCTCGGCGAACACCATGTCGAGCGCGACAGAGGCCGCGCCCTGCTCGCGCAGCTTCGCCAGCAGTTGCGCGATCAAGCTGCGGGGCCAGGGCCATTGACCGTAGCGGGCGAGGGATTCGTCATCGATGTCGACGATCTTGACCGGCGCCTCTTTGTATTCGCGCGGCGCGACGCGCTGATACTGGTCGAACACCAGGGCGCGCAAATCCGAGAGGATCGGCGGATCGATCCAGCGCAACAACAGTGCCACCGCCAAGACCAAGGCAGCCAGAGCAGGTTGCAGCCACTTATCCATCGCGCTCCGGCAACTCCCCCACAAAACCGGGATGACGACCCTATCGCCTACAAAGGCCCGGCCAAGATGAACGTATGTTCATCTTCGGTGTGACCCCGGGCACCTTCTAGTGCATTTTACGACAATTGTATTGACCCCCGCGATAGGCGCGGCAGACAATGTGGTCTACCGCACAGCACCGACAGGGGGCCAACCATGCACCGCATGGCTTGTCGAGTATGCGTAACCGCGGTTCTTGGGGCACTGGCAACTGCGCCAGCGTTTGCCGTTGGAATCGCCACAGTGACCGACGTCGTCAATGGTGGGTATCGACAACCGCCGGGCGATGACGAACGACGCGCCGCGCCGTCGGACGAGCTTGTCTCGGACGAAGTGCTGCGCACCGAACGCGATTCCAGCATCGCGGTGAAGTTCGTGGACGGCTCCGAGCTCGGCGTCGAATCGCAGAGCGAGGTGGTGCTGTCGGACTATCTGTTCGATGCCAACGCGGCTGCCTCCACTGGAACCATCAACCTCAATTCCGGCCTCTTCCATTTCAACTCCAACAACGTTCCCGATAGCGGGCTGGTGCTGAAAACGCCGGTCGCGACCATTGGCATTCGCGGGACCGAGTTCCTGGTTCATGTCGATGGCGACGATGCCACCATCATCGACATCCTGGACGGCAAGGTCGAAGTGACGCCGCTCAAAGGCGGCAAGCCGGTGACCTGCGAAGGCGGCCAGAGCATCCTGGTGGAAAGCGCGAAAACCGACGCGGTCTGTGGCGATCTCGGCGCGTTCTCGACCGCCGCCGCGCCGCCATCGCAGCAGGACCAGGCGCACGGCGATGTCAGCGGCCGCGATGGCGGACCGCAAGCGAACGGCGGCTCCAAGTCGGGCGGCAAGAGCGGCGGCGGAAGTTCCGGCGGCGATCCGGGCGGCGGCGATCCGGGCGGCGGCGACCCGGGCGGCGGCGATCCGGGCGGCGGCGATCCTGGAGGGCCAACGGGCAACGGCAATCATTCCGGCCTTGGCGACGGCAGCAACCCCGGCAACGGCCACGGCAATGGCCATGGCAACGGCAATGGCGGCCACAACAATGGCGGGACCAACAATCCAGGGGGCGGAAATCATTAGGTCCAGCCGCAACAGCCATTTCTTCCGGCCAGCCCCGACTGTGCCATCGGTCACTTCCGTTAAGTATCTGGACGACCCTAAATAAAGGTCGTTCAGTCGCTTAACGAAAAGGGGAGTTCGGGTTCTTTACCTATACGTTCGACACCCGCGATTGTGTCGAACTTTAATACAATCCTATTGACCCCCTGACGCCCAACGAAAGACAATTGGGTCTACCACCACATTGTCCGACAGAGGGCGACCATGGAAATCATGGCTTGTCGGCGGGTCGTGGAGTGACGTTGCCAGGGATGAAGGTGCCGCCGGCGTTTGATGGGCGGCATCGTGACGGGGCGGCGTCAGGGGAACATTCGAATAATCATAGATCGCCCGATTCGACATCTCGGCTGCGCGAGCGCGGCTGAGGCTGTCGGAACTCGGTCAGGGACAGACCAAGGATCATGCGGCGCATGGGCCAATACTCATGCGGTGCCATTGGGTTCGATCGCAAGTGGGGACGAGACGAGCACGAGTGCGGATGTGCACACCTGTCGAAGGCCGCTGAAGCGCGTAAGCGATCTGTAAGCGGTGAAGTGAGACATGTCAGTGCGCAAAACGCCGGTCAAGGGCGTGAAGAGTATCGGGTGTTTGCGATTTGGAGGGAGCAATGAAACGGAAACTGGCGTACCAGGTTTGCTATGTCACTGCTGCGTTGTTGGCCCTGACTGAGGGCGCCAACGCCGCTGGCATCGCAACCGTCGTGGACGTGGTGAACGAAGGCTACCGGACACCGCCGGGCGCCGACGAGATCACGGCCAAGAGCGCCGACGAACTGGTGCAGAACGAAGCGCTGCGCACCGAGAAGGAATCGACCATCGCGGTGAAGTTCGTCGACGGCTCGGAATTGAGCGTCGAGCAATCGAGCGAAATGGTGCTGTCCGACTATGTGTATGACGGGTCGGCCTCGTCTGGCCTGATCAATCTCAACAACGGGCTGTTCCATTTCACGTCGAACGGCAAGGACGACCAGGGTGTGAAGCTGCGCACCCCGGTCGCGACCATCGGCGTGCGCGGCACCGAGTTCCTGGTGCATGTCGATGGCGACGATGCCACCATCATCGACATCCTGTCCGGCGCGGTCGCTGCGACCCCGCACGGCACGGGCAAGGAGATCACCTGCTACGAGGGCCAGAGCATCCTGATCGCGAGCCCGGACGACGATGCCCAGTGCGGCGACATCGGCTCGTTCTCGACCGCGGCCGGCCCGGGCGGTAACGGCGGAAACTCCGACCGTGGCAATCACGACGGCGCTGACAAGCCGAGGCATGAGCGCCCCAAGGACCCGCCGAAGAAAGATCCACCGCCGAAG
>DASYRS010000555.1:0-1733 GCA_036004205.1 Dongiaceae bacterium | reverse complement strand
CCTCCCGATCGAGCTGCCAGCGCTTTCTCTGGCGGAAACCTATGTGAAGCCGACCACCATGCTCTATCGCAACATGCTGGCGATGGAGGTGGAGGAGTTGCTGCGCTGCCATCCGGTCGATGGCGCGGTGCTGATGGGCGGCTGCGACAAGACCACGCCGGCCCTTCTGCTGGGCGCCACCAACGCGGGCCTGCCCGCGATCTACGTCCCGGCCGGCCCGATGCTGCGCGGCAATTGGAAGGGCGAAATCCTGGGCTCCGGCTCGGACGTCTGGAAATACTGGGACGAACGGCGCGCCGGGACCATCACGGCGGAGGATTGGGTCGGCGTCGAAGCCGGCGTCGCGCGCAGCGACGGCCATTGCATGACCATGGGCACAGCCAGCACCATGACCGCGATCGCGGAGGCGATCGGCATGACCTTGCCGGGCGCTTCCTCGATCCCCGCCGCCGATGCCAACCATATCCGGATGTGTTCCGCCGCCGGGCGGCGCATCGTGGAGATGATCTGGGAGGATCTGACGCCGGCCCGCATCCAGACCCGGGCGGCGTTCGAGAACGGCATCAGGGTCGCGATGGCGATGGGCTGCTCCACCAACGCCATCATCCATTTGATCGCGCAGGCGCGCCGCGCCGGCTGCGCCGTCGGGCTGGAGGATTTCGAGGCGGCGAGCCGGCTCGTCCCGGTGATCGCGAATGTGCGGCCCAGCGGCACGCGCTACCTGATGGAGGATTTCTTCTATGCCGGCGGCCTGCCGGCGCTGATGAGTCGGATGCGCCAACATCTCCACCTGGATGCCATGACCGTGACCGGACGGACGCTCGGGGAGAACATCGCCGGCGCCACCGTCCACAATGACGATATCATCCGGTCACTGGACAACCCGATCTACGCCGAAGGGGCGCTCGCGGTCTTGAAGGGCAACCTCGCGCCCGACGGCTGCGTGATGAAGCCCAGCGCCTGTGAGCCGAGGCTGCGCCGTCATTCCGGCCCCGCTTTGGTGTTCGACGATTATCCGAGCATGAAAGCGGCGGTCGACCGGAACGATCTCGACGTCACGCCGGACCACGTCTTGGTGCTGCGCAACGCCGGGCCGCAGGGCGGCCCGGGCATGCCGGAATGGGGCATGCTGCCGATCCCGAAAAAGCTGCTGAAGCAAGGCGTGCGCGACATGGTGCGCATTTCCGACGCGCGGATGAGCGGCACCGCCTACGGCGCCTGCATCCTGCATGTGGCGCCGGAAGCCTATGTCGGCGGGCCGCTGGCGCTCGTGCGGACGGGTGACGTCATCTCCATCGACATCCCGGCGCGCAGCATCAACCTGGATGTGCCGGCGGAAGAGCTCGCCCGCCGCAAGGCCGCCTGGTCCCCACCGCCGCCGCGCTACGAGCGCGGCTATGGCTGGATGTTCGCGCGCCACATCCAGCAGGCGAACGAAGGCTGCGATTTCGATTTCCTGCGCACCGGATTCGGCGCGCCGGTCGCCGAGCCGGCGATCTTCTGACGGCTAGCTTCTCGCGCTTTCGCCCGGCGTTCCGTCGCGCAGAGTTCGGCTGGGCGGGAAGGCCTCGCCGAGCGCGTCCTCGCCGAACCGATAGAGCTCGGTCGACTTGCACATGTTGCGCTTGGCCTGGCGGCGATATTCCGACGGCGGCAGGCCGCACAGCTTGAGGAACTGGCGGTTGAAGTTGGAGACGTTGTTGAAGCCGGTCTCGAAGCACACGTCGGTGACC
>DASYRS010000554.1:0-1810 GCA_036004205.1 Dongiaceae bacterium | reverse complement strand
GGAATGGCCATGGCAGCTACCTTTCCTGGGCGCTCCACGGAACCGGGCGTGCTCTGGGTCGTCCCGGCCCCTGAGCAGATCGTCGAAGCATGCGCCTCGGGGAGTCGAGTCGTCCAGCGCGGTCGCGCGCGCTCAGTAGCTGAACGAGAAGTCGATGACCTTGCCGTCCTCGCTGACGGCCATGCCAAACCAGTCGCCACTCCGTGTCGGGGGCGATCCGGAGAAGGCGGTATAGATGTAGTCGCAGCCCTGCCGCTTGATCCGCACCTGCTTCTCGTGCCCTCCGGGGATGTGCTTCAGATATGGATCGGCGATGGCGGCGACCTCGTCGTCGCTCAAGCTCCGGCGGCACGCGTTTGAGCCGGTGCCCGGGCTGGTCGAACAGCCATGGGCAACCAGCGCGATCGCGATTGCGGCCCGTATTTCCCCGCCCGATGCGACGCTCATGGCATCTCGCCCCGTCTATGCGCAAGCAGCTAGGGAATCCAGGCATTTTAGCGTTCCACAACGTTTAAGATCAATCCGCAACCGCCGGATTGGCTGCCCCTTGGGGCTTTCCCGGCGGCCCTAATTCCGCCATAACGGCCGTTAGAATCGAGCCGCCACCAGGGGAATCGCTAGGAGCCACATGGCGCGCAAGCTGTTCGGGACGGATGGGGTCAGGGGCCAGGCCAATAGCGAGCCGATCACGGCCGCGACGGCGCTGACGCTGGCGCTGGCGGCGGGCGCGCATTTCCGGCGCGGCGACCATCGCCACCGCGTGATCATCGGCAAGGATACCAGGCTCTCCGGCTACATGCTGGAAACCGCGCTCACCTCCGGGTTCCTCTCCATGGGCATGGATGTGATGCTGCTGGGCCCGCTGCCGACGCCGGCGATTGCGATGCTGACGCGGGTCATGCGGGGCGATCTCGGTGTCATGATCTCCGCGTCGCACAACCCCTATGAAGACAACGGAATCAAGCTGTTCGGGCCGGACGGCTACAAGCTGTCCGACGCGATCGAGCTGGAGATCGAGCGGCGGATGGCGGGCAACGATTTCTCCAAGTCGCTCTCGCCCTCGGCCGAGCTCGGGCGCGCGAAGCGCATCGACGACGCCCCCGGGCGCTATATCGAGTTCGTCAAGTCCTCCTTCCCCAAGGGCCGTAACCTCGGCGGCCTCAAGATCGTGGTCGATTGTGCCAACGGCGCCGCCTACAAGGTCGCGCCGACCGTGCTGTGGGAGCTTGGCGCGGAGGTCATCGCCGTCGCCTGCGAGCCGAACGGCACCAACATCAACAAGCAATGCGGCGCGGTCCACCCGCAGACCATGCAAAGCCAGGTGGTGGCGCACGGCGCGGACCTCGGCATCGCGCTCGACGGCGATGCCGACCGCCTGATCGTCGCGGACGAAAAGGGCACGGTCTTGGATGGCGACCAGTTGATGGCGCTGATCGCGCTCAGCTGGCACGCGGCGGAGCGGCTGAAGTCCGGCGGCATCTGCGCGACCGTGATGTCCAATCTGGGACTGGAGCGGGTGCTGGCGGGGCAGGGGCTGAAGCTCTGGCGCGCCGCCGTGGGCGACCGCTACGTGCTCGAAGAGATGCGCAAGACCGGTTGCAATATCGGCGGTGAGCAATCGGGCCATATCATCTTGAGCGACTTCGCCACCACCGGCGATGGTCTGCTGGCGGCGTTGCAGGTGCTGGCGGTGCTGGCCGAACGCCAGCGGCCCTTGAGCGAGGTTGGCCGGGTGTTTGCACCCTTGCCGCAGATCCTGAAAAGCGTGCGGTTCGATGCGCGCGGCGGCCAGCCGCTGGAGAATGCGGCG
>DASYRS010000553.1:0-2647 GCA_036004205.1 Dongiaceae bacterium | reverse complement strand
GACGATCAAGGGCTTGCCGCGTTTGGGCTCCTCGACCGGCTGTTTGGCGGCGCTGCCGCCCAAGGCACCACCGGCCGCGCCGGTGCCGCCCGCGCCGCCGGTGCCGCCCGGAACCCTGGCCGGCTTGGTGGCGGGGGCGATCGAGGCGAGGGACCGGTAGGCGACCGTCGAGGTCGTCAGCTGGGCGCGGAACTGGGTATCGGGGATCGGCCGCAGATCGATCAGCAGCCGCAGGGGCTCGCCCTGCTCGGGCGGCACAAACTCGGCCCGCGCCACCTCCGAGGGCTCCATCAGATCCAGCACCACGCGCGAGGTGCCGGCCTTGAACAGGCCATAGCGCATGCCCGCCACCAGGCCCTGGCCCTGCAGCTTGGTCCCGCTGGGAACTTTCCAGTCGACCTCGCTCATGTCGATGACGACGCGGTAGGGATCGGCGAGGGTGAAGACACGGAAGTCGCTGCGCTGCGTCAGGCTGATGACAACCCTGGTGAGGCCGGGCTCAACCCCCAGGCGCGCATCGGTGATCGCCGACTTGGCGGCCGCTTCGGCCGCCCCGCCGATCAGTAACAACAGGCCAAAAATCCAGCCAATTGCGCGCATTAGACCCCGACTCCGGTGAATCAACCGCAATATATACCTGTAACACACTGCGAATCAACACTTTTCCAGTTCGACTCGGATCTTACGCTGGAACAGCGTCGATTGACGTTGTCACGCCGACGCCTGCCGCCTATGCTGCGGCCGACCCGGCTGAGAGTCGCTTGCTGGTCATTAAGCCCTTCTTAGGCTTAAAGAAAGGTAAAGTCGCAAGCGCTTGGATCGTCGAGTCACAGGGTTTCGGTTTCCGCCAGCCGTCGATGGCGCTCCGGCAACGGAGCTGGCATCGCAAAGGGCGGCCCGGGACATTTGGGTGGCCCTGCCATCGCACTTTCATCGAGAGAGAAAGGCGCCGGTAGGGAGACCCGTTAGCCACAGGTAGTCATGTCGTACACCTGGAATTCAACCACGAGTTTCGCGCCGCCGCCCTCAATAGATGCGGGCGACGTTTGGCGCGTTGAGGAGTCTACCCACAATGGCAAAGGTCATGTTGATCGACGCCACCCACCCGGAAGAGACCCGGGTCGCGGTGGTGGACGGAAGGAAGCTGGAAGAATTTGACGTCGAGGTCGCCAGCCGACGCCCGCTCAAAGGGAATATCTATCTCGCAAAGGTGACACGCGTCGAACCGTCGCTGCAGGCGGCGTTCGTCGAGTATGGCGGAAACCGCCACGGTTTCCTGGCCTTCAGCGAAATCCATCCCGATTATTACCGCATCCCGGTCGCCGACCGCGAAAGGCTGCTGCGCGATGCGGCGCGCGACAACGACGATGACGATGAGGTCGGCGAGCGCCGCCCGAAAGGACGTGGTCGCGATCGCTTCGACGATCATGCCGATGACGATCACGCCGGTGACGATCATGGCGGCGACGATCACGATCACGATGACGACGCCATGGCGGTGGTGAGCGACAATGCCGACAGCGAAGCGTCGTTCGGCGAGGACACTGCTCCCGGCGCCGGTGCGGCTGTGGCGCCCTCCGACGACGCTGCCGGCGCGACGGACAACATCTGGCAACATGCCAGCGAGACCCGGGCCGCCTCGATCGCGGAAGGCGATGCGGCGGAACGGCAAGCCGGAGCGGCGATCGCGCCCGTGGAAGAGCCGGGGGCGCCAGGCCAGGCCGACAGCGAGCCGTCCGCCCTGCCGCCGCGCAGCGCCGAAGAGCTGGTGTCGCCCTGGGAGCAGCCGGAACCCGGCACGGGCAGTGCCGCCCTGGAAACGCCGCGCTTCGAGCTGCGCAGCGCCCCGGTGGAAGAGATCGCAACGGCCGCGCCGGGCACCTTTGCCAGCAGCCTCGAGGGCGCGCACGATGCCGGCGCGCCGGTCACGCGCGGGGTGGATGTGCTACCCGCCGAAGCCGCGGCCGACAACAGCAATGGCGACACCGACCTGCCGGCCCCGGCCGAGGCCGAGCTGGTGGAGGTGCAAACCACCGCGGAGGTGGTCGATGTGATCGGCGGCGAAGAGCCGGCGCAACAGGACGATCCGGAGGTCGACGAAGAACAGGCGCGGCGCCGCCGGCAGCGCAACCTGCGCCGCTACAAGATCCAGGAGGTCATCAAGCGCCGGCAGATCTTGCTGGTGCAGGTGACCAAGGAAGAGCGCGGCAACAAGGGCGCGGCCCTCACCACCTATCTGTCGCTGGCCGGCCGCTATTGCGTGCTGATGCCGAACACCGACCGCGGCGGCGGCATCTCGCGCCGCATCACCAGCGTCAACGACCGCAAGCGCCTGAAATCGATCATCGACGATCTCGACGCGCCGGAAGGCATGGCGGTGATCGTGCGTACCGCCGGCATGGAGCGCGCCAAGCCGGAGATCCGGCGCGACTTCGAATATCTGCTGCGGCTGTGGGACGAGATCCGCGAAGTGACGCTGAAATCCTCCGCGCCGGCAATGATCTATGAGGAAGCCAGCCTCATCAAGCGCTCGATCCGCGACCTCTATACCCGCGACATCGGCGACATCATGGTGGCGGGCGAGGAATCCTACCGCTCCGCCCGCGACTTCATGCGCATGCTGACGCCGAGCCATCTGCGCCGGGTG
>DASYRS010000552.1:0-8583 GCA_036004205.1 Dongiaceae bacterium | reverse complement strand
CTCCGGCCCGGCGTCGCAGTCCCTAAGTCTCCTGCCACCGAAGGCAAGGAGATTGATGATGTTAAGTATTTCGCGTTTGTCGTCCTCGACCGGGCTGGGCTCGGATTGGCTGGGCGAGGCCCTGCTGAATTTGAGTTTCCTGCGCGCGGGCGTCATGCGGCGCGGCTCGGTCGATCAGCTGACCGACCATTTGCGCCGCGATGTCGGCTTGCCGCCGCGTCAGGAGGGGTCGATCGACCCGCGCGATTTGCGCTGGTGAGAGCTGCTCCTTCAAGCCTTGTGAGAGCCCACTCAGCATGACATAAACCGCGGGTTCGGCGGCCGCTTTGGCCGCCTCCTTGCGGATATGTCCGATGCAGAAATTCGATCACCTGACCGGCGTCGCGGCCCCCCTGCCAATGATGAATGTCGACACCGACATGATCATCCCCAAGCAGTTCCTGAAGACCATCAAGCGCACCGGCCTCGGCAAGAATTTGTTCGACGAGATGCGCTACACGACGGAGGGCAAGGAGATCCCGGACTTCGTCCTCAACAAGCCGCAATACCGCCAGGCCAAGATTCTGGTGGCCGGCGCCAATTTCGGCTGCGGGTCGAGCCGCGAGCACGCGCCTTGGGCGCTGATGGATTTCGGCATCCGCTGCGTGATCGCCCCCAGCTTTGCTGACATCTTCTACAACAACTGCTTCAAGAACGGCATCCTGCCCATCAAGCTGCCGCAGGAAGACGTCGACAAGCTGATGGACGACGCCAACCGCGGCGCCAACGCCATCGTCTCGATCGACCTCGAGAAGCAGGAAATTCGCGGCCCCGACGGCGGCTGTGTCACGTTCGAGATCGACGCCTTCCGCAAGCATTGTCTGCTGAACGGCCTCGACGATATCGGCCTCACCATGCAAAAGGCCGCCAACATCGACACCTTCGAAGCGAAGGCGAAGGTCGGCCAGCCCTGGCTGTGGTGATGCCTGTGGTGGGTATGCTCGATCGGTGTCCTCTCTCGCTCGTCATGGCAAGGCTTGGCCTTGCCATCCACGAGTTTGACTGCCGTTCACCCGATCCGTCCTATTGAAACTCGTGGATGCCAGGGCCAAGCCCCGGCATGACGGGGTTGTTTGTGGCTGCGGCGCAGCCCTCATCGCGAAGTCTGGAGTCTCCATATGCCCACCAACAAGAAACTGCTGATCCTCGCCGGTGATGGCATCGGTCCTGAAGTGATGGCGCAGGTGAAGCGCGTGCTGAACTGGTTCGGCAAGAACCAGGCGCTGAAGTTCGACGTCGAAGACGGCCTCGTCGGCGGCTGCGCGATCGACAAGCATGGCGTGCCCTTGACCGACGAGACCATGGGCAAGGCGATGCAGGCGGACGCCGTCCTGCTGGGCGCGGTCGGCGGGCCGAAGTGGGACAATTTGCCGTTCGAGCAGAAGCCGGAGCGCGGCCTCCTGCGCCTGCGCAAAGACATGGAGCTGTTCGCCAACCTGCGGCCCGCCATCGTGTTTGATGCACTGGCCGAAGCCTCGACCCTGAAGACCGAGCTGGTTGCCGGGCTCGACATCATGATCGTGCGCGAGCTGACCGGCGGCGTCTATTTCGGCTCGCCCCGCGGCATCGAGACTTTGCCGAACGGCGAGCGCCGCGGCATCAACACCCAGGTCTATACCACCAGCGAGATCGTGCGCGTCGCGCGCGTCGCCTTCGAGCTGGCGAGGAAGCGCGGCAACAAGGTCTGCTCGGTCGAGAAGGCCAACGTGATGGAAAGCGGCGTGCTGTGGCGCGAGGAAGTGACCAAGCTGCACAAGGCGGAATACAGCGACGTCGAGCTCTCCCACATGTACGCCGACAACTGCGCCATGCAGCTGGTGCGCCAGCCCAAGCAGTTCGACGTGATCGTGACCGACAATCTGTTCGGCGACCTGCTCAGCGATTGCGCCGCGATGCTGACCGGCTCGCTCGGCATGCTGCCCTCCGCCTCGCTCGGCGCGCCCGATTCCAACGGCCGGCGCAAGGCGCTCTATGAGCCGGTCCACGGCTCCGCTCCCGACATCGCCGGCAAGGACGCCGCCAATCCGCTGGCGACTTTGCTCAGCCTCGCCATGATGTTCCGCTATTCCTTCGATCTCGGCGACGCCGCCAGCCTGCTCGAGCAGGCCGCCAAGAACGTGGTCGCCGCCGGTTACCGCACCGGCGACATCATGGCTCCCGGCGCCACCAAGGTCTCGACCACCCGCATGGGCGACGAGATCCTGAAGGAGCTGGGCAAGCTGGCGCGCTGAGCGCGGATCGATGGGGATTGGTCGTGAAGGACTATGTGCAGATTTGGTTTGAGCATCTGCGCGGTCGGCGCCAAGCATCAATTCCCGCGCGCATCGAGATCTTAGGCGAATACAACAAGCACACCGGACCCGCGTGGCCTCGCGCTGCTGTTAGACTGGTGGTGGAACCGGCGGAGGCATTCGAGGTTGTCGATGAGGTCGAAAAGACCGACGACCTCGAACAGTTCGCACATCCTGACTATGTCATGATCGGTCTGTTGAGCATGCTCATGACCGCATCGTCGATGCCAATACTCAAGATCAGGGTCACGCTCAAAGAGGTCAAGATCGATCCGATTGAGACGACGCGCATGGCCTTCGAGATGGCAGGACGCGACGCCGGCCGAAAAATACTGGCAGCGATGAAACAGAGCTGAAGGCTTCAATAGCCCTAGGCGCGTGCAATCTCTGCCGCCGCGATCTCGGCAACGGTGAGATCGAGCGTGGCGTCGTCGCCGTCCTTCAGGATCCAGGCCGCGGACAGTCCCGCGTAGGCGAGAACCCAGCGCAGCAACCGTGTGCGGTCGAGGTGCGCTGCCTCGGCGATCACGATCGCCTGGCGTGCAACCCGGCCCGGCGCTTTCGCAATCTCGAGATCGGGATTGCGAAAGATGTTGGCGAAGTCGAATCCGCGCTCGCCGAGCAGGCCCTTGGGATCGATCGCCAGCCAGCCGCGCGCGCCGAAATCCAGCACGTTGCCGTGATGAAGATCGCCATGCAGGACAACGGCCTCGTGCTGGTCGTTGAGCAGGCCGCGTGCCACTTCGGTTGCGTGGGCGAGAATGCCGCCATGCTTTGCCGCCGCGGGTTCCAGTTCCGCGAACCAGGCCGACAGCGGAATCAGGTCGGGCAGCGGGCGGTTGCGGGGCGCATGCAATCGCGCCGCCACATCGCACAGGATCCGGCTGGCTTCGTCATCCGCGCCGCCATGCGCCACCGCCGCCAGCGAGCGATTGCCGGTGGCGCGCTCCAACAGCACCGCATCGCCGTCATGGGCGAGGACGCGGGCGGCGCCATCGCCATCCCACCATGTCATGAGGCTGGCGCCACGCCGCTCCTCCGCTTCGCGCGCGATCTTGAGCATCGCAGGTCGGCCATCCTGGCGCACGGGCAGGAGATCCGAGCTGTGCGTCACGATCGGAACGCCATCGCGCGTCAGGCCCCAGCGCTTGAGGTAGCGGTCGAACATGCGACGGAGTATCGATCACGCCTCTATCGTCATGGCAAGGCTTGCCTCGCCTGTGCCGCAGAAGCGCCAGTTGCGGACATTCGGAAACTACCGCAAGCTGGCACCATGAGCGCGTTGTATGACAGCATCGGGATCAACTACGCGGAACTTCGTAAACCTGATCCCCGTATCGCGAAGACCATTGAGCAGGCTCTTGGGGCTGCCGAGGTGATCCTCAACGTCGGCGCCGGAACCGGCTCCTACGAACCGGCCGATCGAAAGCTGATTGCGGTCGAGCCATCGCTCGAAATGATACGCAAGCGTGGTTCATCTGCGGCCAGGGCGATCAAAGCCGCTGCCGACGAGCTTCCCTTCGAGGACGGCAGCTTTGAAGCCTCGATGGCGATCCTGACGGTGCACCACTGGCCCGACAAGGAGGCCGGCTTGCGCGAGATGCGCCGCGTCACGCGCGGCCCCATCGTGCTGCTGACTTTCGACCCGTTACACCGGCCCTGGCTGACCGACTATCTTCCGCAGCTCGCGACATTGGACGAGGCGCAAATGCCACAGATGTCCAACTACGAGCGATGGCTGGGCAATGTGCGGATTTCGCCGGTGCTGGTGCCGCACGATTGCACGGATGGCTTCCTGTACGCCTATTGGCGAAGGCCCTCGGCATATCTGGATGCGCGGATTCGGTCGGGCAGCTCTTCCTTTTGGGCGATCGGGGATGCCACGGCCGGTTTGAGCAAACTGGCACGAGACCTTGATACCGGCGAATGGCAACATCGCTACTCCGAGCTGCTTGCTCTCGATGAATACGACGCAGGCTATCGGCTGGTCACATCGCCCTAGGACCGTCCGCCGCGCCGAGCCGCCACGATCGCGGCGACGTCGATTTTCTTCATATCCATCATTGCATCAAACGCGCGCTTTGCTTCATCGCCGCCGGCAGCCATCGCCTCGGTCAGCACGCGCGGGGTGATTTGCCAGGAGATGCCCCATTTGTCCTTGCACCAGCCGCACGCGCTTTCCTTACCACCATTGCCGACGATGGCGTTCCAGTAGAGGTCGGTCTCTTGCTGATCGTCGGTGGCGATCTGGAACGAGAAGGCTTCGTTATGTTTGAATGCCGGCCCGCCATTGAGGCCGAGACAGGGGATGCCGGCGACCGTGAAGTCGACCGTCAGCACGTCGCCCGCCTTGCCGGACGGGTAGTCGCTGGGAGCACGGTGGACGGCACCCACCGAGCTGTTGGGAAAAGTCTTGGCGTAGAAGCGGGCCGCGGCCTCGGCGTCCTTGTCGTACCACAGGCAGATCGTGTTCTTGGCAATTGCCATTGTTTGTCCTCTTGCTTTTGAAGCCAATTCCGGCCTGGTTTCCCGCGCACTCGGGGGCGGTTCATAGTCCGCCTCGACGATGTACCACGAATATAGAACGCGGTCGCGCCATCTGGCGTTCCGCCAGCAACACCTGAAAAATTAGCGGTATCAGGGCTGCCACTGTTGAGACCGGATGCGGGCAGTGAGCCAATCAAGGCGACGGGCCGCTTTGGGTCGAACTCGGCTGGCCAAGGAGGTCTCCGATGTGTCCGCTTCAGCTGCAACGCCTGACCTCGCCAGATGGCGCACGTGTGCCAGGGAGCGGACGCTCATCGGTTCCTCCGGGAAGCGGTCGCTCGGCCGTCGCCCATCCTCGTCGCATCACGCCCGCCGGGGAAGGACCAGAAGGAGTCACCTTCCAGCCGGTGCAAGAGGACTTGGCTCCCGTTCAGAACGATCGCCGAATCTGCATCGAAGGAGACCATGCGGCCTAACGTTTGACATGAGGAGCGGCCGCAAGTGGGCGACGCCGCTTGTGGACGCCCCCTCTATGGAAGGGTTAGGCCTCGGGTTCGTGGCAAACCACTTCGATGTTGTGCCCGTCCGGACCAATGACGAAAGCTGCATAGTAGTTCGCGTGGTAGCGCGGGCGCAGACCAGGCGCACCATTGTCTTTGCCACCCGCCGCCAGAGCCGCGCGATGGAAAGCTTCGACTTGCCGGCGATTCTCGGCCGTGAACGCCAAGTGAAGATGCGCCGGCTTCTCCTCGGTTTGGAACAGGCACAATGAAGACTTGCCGCCTGCGCTAAGCTCGACACCCAACGGCCCCTCCAGGACAACAGCGACGCCGAGCGGTTCGAGTGCCTTGAGGAAGAACGCTTTGCTCGCTGCATAGTCGCTGACCCCGAATACGACGTGGTCAAACATGAGTTCTCCTGAAGTGTGTGGGCCTGCGCGAGGCCTAACGTGTTTTGTGGGCATCGGTAACCACGTAGCCGCAATTGCCGACAGCCTCGCCTTCACCATCGAACAAATGGCCGCGATCGATGCGGCCTATCAAGCGGCTTTCCCGGAGCAGGCGTGATTTGCCGACAGCGCTCGCACGATACGTCTTCCTGATGTATGGTATTTTCGAGTCGCATCTAAGTGTGTGACGATCCCATGTCCGACCGCAACCAGGAGAATCTATTCGCGCCGGAGCCGCAGGCCGACCTGTTCGGCGCGGAGTCTGCGCCTGCCTATCGGCCGGACCCAGACAAGGTACGCGCGCGGCTGAACCGCATCCTTGCGGAGACGCGCGCGCGAACAGTTCCATGGGACATCGGGCGCGCCTCGCTCTACCGGACGATCTTCCCGCAATTGACGCTTTGGCTGCCGGAGGATGAAGCGGCGCAGCTCCGCCTCGAATTCGAGACGGAGATGGAGCGCTTGCAATCGGCGTCAGCCTGATCGCCCGCGGGCGATTCGTCCATCAAGGCAGCTCCAGATCCTTGACCCCCGCGCCGAAGAAGGCCTGCGGCATCGAGGAGGATTCCGACAGCTCCGATTCCTTGAGCCGGACGCAGGTGTTGGTGCGGTCGAACAGCTGCTTCCAGGTCCTGGATTTGGGCCAGGACTGCAGCAGGCATTCGTCGAAATAGGTGTATTCGAACTCCGCGCCGCAGCCGAACGAGACGCGGTCGTCGCGCGCGGCGGTGAGCCAGATGCGGTTGTCGCCCTTGCTGGCCTTGCCGATGAAGACGCCGGAATGGCAGGCGCTCACCACCACCACGGTCGGCCGGTCGCCGCATTCCTTGTCGAGGATGCGGTCGAGCTTGCCGGGGGAGAGCGTCCTGTCGGAATTGAAGTCCTCGCGCAGATAGAGCCCGTCCGTGCTGCCGTGCGAGGTCATGAAGACGAAGCAGCCCTGCGCCGCGCTGCCCACAAGAGCGCCGTCGAGCGACTTCGCGGTCGCGAGCTTGCGCGAGGCCGATTGCAGGTCGCGGTCGGAGGTGAGGCGCCGGAGCTCGATTCCCGGCTTGCCGGACAGCTGTTCGCTCAGCGCATCGACCGCGTTGTCGAACACCGGCGCGGAATCATCGCCGGCGATCAGCACCACCCGCCAGCTTTGCAGCGCGGCGCCGTCGGCCGGTGCCGAGAGCAGCGCGCCGAGGCCGGCCGCGATGCCGACAACCATGCCCGCCGCCAGGCCTCGCCAGTTCATCATTTCGTCCATATCTCCGCCAATCGTTGCAGGGCCGGCGCCACCAGATGCTCCGGGGCCGCGGCATAGCCGAACATCAGGCCCTCGGGACCATCGCCGAACATATCGTACTCGGACAAGGCCGAGAGCACGATCCCCTCGCGCGCCGCGGCCGCGGCCAGCGCCTTGTCGCGCCGGCCTTGGAGCCGCGGGCCGACCCGCCCCACCAGGTGCAGGCCGGTCTCCTCCGCGCGGAACTTGACCAGGTCCTTGAGATGCGTGCGCGCCGCGCGCAGGAACGCGCGCTGGCGCAGCGCATAGACCTGGCGCATGCGCCGCACATGGCCGGCGAGATGGCCGGAGCGGAACAGCTCCGCCAGCGCGGGCTGTGCCACCATCGAGGGCTGGTCGTCGAGCGCCGTGCGCAAGCGCCGGAAGGCATCGCTGAGCTGCGGCGGCGCCACCAGGTAGCCGAGGCGCAGGCTGGGGAACAGCAGCTTGGAGAGGGTGCCGACATAGATCACGCGGTTGTCGGCATCGAGGCTTTTCAGCGCCGCCAGCGGCCGCCCGGCATAGCGGTATTCGCTGTCGTAATCGTCCTCCAGCACCCAGGCGCCGGCATCGCGCGCCCAGTCCAGCAGCAGCAGCCGGCGCTGCAGCGACAAGGCGACGCCGAGCGGAAACTGGTGCGAGGGCGCGACGCACACCAGCCGCGCCTTGCCCGCCGCCGCCCGGCCGGCCGCGACATCCATCCCTTCCTCATCGACCGGAATGCCGGCGACCTCCGCGCCGTTGGCGGCGAGGATGGCGCGGATGCCGGGATAGCCCGGATTCTCCATCCACACCTGGTCGCCGGGATCGAGCAGCAGCCGGCAGGTGAGGTCGAGCGCCTGGCGGATGCCGCTGACCACCAGCACGTGGTCAGGCTCGCACTGGATGCCGCGCGCTTCGCCCAGGTACGACGCGATCGCGGCGCGCAGGTCGGGATGGCCGCCGGCATCGCCGCCCATCGGCAATCGCGCCTGCGGCCGTCGCCAGCTGCGCGCCAGCAACCTTGCCCACAGCTCGAACGGAAACTGCGAGACATCCGGCACGCCGGTCGCGAAGCAGCCCGGCCAGCGACCGCCGATCCGGCGGCCATCGGGTCGACCTATTGGGCCGATCGGCCCGACGCCGGCGGCATCGCGGGCGCGCAGGCCGAGGCGCGGCGAACGAGGCGCCGTTGGAGGTGCGGGTTGCGGCGCCGGCGCCGCGATCGGCAGGTCCTGCGCCACGAACACGCCGGAGCGGTGGCGCAGTTCCAGGAACCCCTCGCTCGCCAGCTGGTCGTAGGCGGTCAGCACGGTGTTACGCGAGATGCCGAGTTCGTCCGCCAGGAAGCGGGTGGCCGGCAGCCGGGCGCCCGGCCGCACCCGCCCCGCCAGCACCGCCTGGCGCAGCTGGCGATACAGCTGCTGGAACAGGGGTGTTTCCCCCTCCCCCGCCAGGTCGAAGGCCAATAACGCGCCGATACCGCTTTTACGCGCCATACGCAAAAAGTTTCCGTAATTCTGGTCCCTCCAAGAATACATTTCTGGCGCTTTTCATGGAACTAGAATTAC
>DASYRS010000551.1:0-4605 GCA_036004205.1 Dongiaceae bacterium | reverse complement strand
GCTCGTCGAACAGGAACGCCTTGGGCTCGCGCACAATGGCGCGGCCGATGGCGACACGCTGGCGCTGGCCGCCGGAAAGCTGCCGCGGCTTGCGGTCGAGATAGTTGGTGAGGTTGAGCGTCCCCGCCGCCTTCTCGACCTTCTGCTTGACGACCTCCGGCGCCTGGCCCGCCATCTTGAGGCCGAAGGCGATGTTGTTCCGGACGCTCATATGCGGATAGAGCGCGTAGGATTGGAATACCATCGACAGGCCGCGCTTGGCCGGCGGGACGTTGGTCATATCGACGCCGTCGATCGCGATCGCGCCGCTGGTGACATCTTCGAGCCCGGCGATCAAGCGCAGCAAAGTCGACTTGCCGCAGCCGGACGGGCCGACGAACACCACGAACTCGCCGTCGCCGATATCGAGGTCGACCGACGGGATGATGACGACGTCGCCGAACGCCTTGCGTACGCCCTTGAGCTGGATCCTACCCATGATTGATTCCCCCGTGGCGGATCATTTGACGGCTCCGAAGGTGAGGCCGCGCACCAGCTGCTTCTGCGAGAACCAGCCCAGCACCAGGATCGGCGCGATGGCGAGCGTGGAAGCAGCGGAGAGCTTGGCCCAGAACAACCCTTCGGGGCTCGAATAGGAAGCGATGAAGACGGTCAGCGGCGCGGCATCCGAGGTGGTGAGGTTCAAGGTCCAGAATGCCTCGTTCCACGCCAGGATGATGTTGAGCAGCACGCTCGACGCGATGCCGGGAATCGCCATCGGCGCCAGCACGTAGACGATCTCTCGCCACAGGGTGGCACCGTCCATGCGCGCCGCCTCCAGGATCTCGCCGGGAATCTCCTTGAAATAGGTGAACAGCATCCAGATCAGGATCGGCAGGTCGAGCAGGAACAGCACCGCGATCAGGCCGCCGCGCGTATCCAGCAGACCGAGGTCGCGGAACAGCAGATAGATCGGGATCAGCGCGCCGACCGGCGGCATCATCTTGGTGGACAGCATCCACAGCAGCAGGTCCTTGGTGCGCTTGCCCGGCGCGAACGCCATGGCCCAGGCGGCGGGAATCGCGAACAGCAGCGAGACGAAGGTGGCGCCGACCGAAAGCATGATCGAGTTGCCGACGAAGCGCAGATAGTTCGATCGCTCCTGCACCACTTCATAGTTTTCGATCGTCCAGTCGAACATCAGGAAGCGCGGCGGAATCTCCACCGCCTCCAGCTCGGTCTTGAAGCTGGTCACGAACATCCACAGGATCGGGAAGAAGATCACGAAGCCGCAGCCCCAGGATGCGATGGTGACGATGGTCTTGCGTCGGACCGATTGGGCGCGTGCCATGTCTCAAGCCTCCAGATTGCGGCCGATCATCCGCACCAGGAAAAATGCCACGATGTTGGCCAGCACGACCGCGACGATGCCGCCGGCCGACGCGCCGCCGACATCGAACTGCAGCAGCGCCTGGGCATAGACCAGGAACGGGATGTTGGTGGTGAGGTTGCCCGGCCCGCCGCCGGTGGTGACCAGGATCTCCGCGAACACGTTCAGCAGGAAGATGGTCTGGATCAGGATCACGACCGTGATCGGCCGCGCCAGATGCGGCAGCACGATATAGAAGAAGAACGACAAGGGCGGCGTGCCGTCCATTTCCGCCGCCTCCTTCTGCTCCTCGTCCAGCGACTGGATCGCGGTCAGGAGGATGAGCGTCGCGAACGGCAGCCACTGCCAGGCGACGATGAGGGTGATGGCGGTCAGCGGCGCATCGGCGAACCAGTCGACCGGCTGCAACCCGACCAGGTGCGCGAGCCAGGCGAACAGCCCCTGGACCGGGTGCATCAGCAGGTTCTTCCAGATCAGGGCGCTGACCGTCGGCATCACGAAGAACGGGGCGATCACCATCAGCCGCACGATGCCGCGGCCCCAGAACGGCTGATCCAGCAGCAATGCCAGCAGGATGCCGCCGACCACCGTGATGACGAGGACGCCGCCCACCAGCTTCAGCGTGTTGAAGAGCGCGGTGAAGAAGGCCGGGTCGCTCAGGAAATATTCGTAGTTGACCAGGCCGATGAAGCTCTCGTTGCCGGGATCGAGCAGCGAGTAATGCAGCAGCGAGAAATAGATGGTCATGGCGAGCGGCACGATCATCCACAGGAACAGCACCAACGTGGATGGCGCGGTCGCCGCGTGGGCCAGCAGGCGTGTCTGACGGGTGGCCATGGTCGTTGCACCTCGCGTGCGTGAGCCAAAGCGGACGCGTTCACCCTGTCGTCATGGCAAGGCTTGGCCTTGGGATGACCCGGGTTGGATGCGTGCCGTTATCCCGCTCGCATCCAGGGAGAAGGTGCCGCCCGGCCCTGCGCGGGGCCGGGCGGCAAGGTGGAGATGGGAGGCAGCCGATTATTTGATGTAGCCTGCCTTGGTCATCTCGCGGGTCGTCAATGCCTGCGCGCTCGCCAGCGCCTGGTCGACCGTGGTGTCGCCCGACAAGGCGGCGGAGAACAATTGTCCGACGCTGGTGCCGAGGCCCTGGAACTCAGGGATCGCCACGAACTGCACGCCGACGTACGGAACCGGCTTCACGGTCGGATGCGTCGGGTCGGCGGAGTTGATGGAGTCCAGCGTCATCTTCGCGAACGGCGCCGCCTTCTGATAGTCGGCGTTGTTATAGAGCGAGGTGCGCGTGCCGGGCGGCACGTTGGCCCAGCCCTCCTTCTCCGCGACCAGCTGGAGATAGGCCTTGCTGGTCGCCCAGGAGATGAACTTCTGCGCCGCCTCGACCTTCTGCGAACCGGCCGGAACCGCCAGCGACCAGGCCCACAGCCAGTTGCCGCGTTTGCCGAGGCCGTTATCGGGCGCGAGCGCGAAGCCGACCTTGTCCGCGACCTTGGAATCCTTCGGATTGGTGACGAAGGAGGCCGCGACCGTGGCGTCGATCCACATGCCGCACTTGCCGGAATTGAACAGCGCGAGATTCTCGTTGAAGCCGTTGGACGAAGCGCCCGGAGGGCCGGCATCCTTCATCAGCTTCACGTAGAAATCGAGCGTGTTCTTCCATTCCGGCTGATCGAACTGCGGCTTCCAGCTCTCGTCGAACCAGCGCGCGCCGAAGGAATTGGCGGTCGCGGTCAGGAACGCCATGTTCTCGCCCCAGCCCGCCTTGCCGCGCAGGCAGATGCCATAGACGCCGCCGGAGGGATCGGTGATCTTGCGCGCCGCGTCGGCGACGAAGTCCCAAGTCGGCGCGTCCGGCATCTTGATGCCGGCCTTCTCGAACAGGTCGGTGCGATACATCACCATCGAGCTTTCGCCGTAGAACGGCGCCGCGTAGAGCTTGCCGTCGGCCGACAGGCCGGACCGGATCGCGGGCAGCAGATCGTCGACATCATAGTCCGCGCCGAGATTGTCGAGCGCGACCAGCCAGCCCTTCTTGGCCCAGATCGGCACTTCGTACGTGCCGATGGTGAGCACGTCGAACTGCCCGCCCTTGGTGGCGATGTCGGTCGTCACTTTCTGGCGCAGCGCGTTCTCTTCGAGCGTCACCCATTCCACGCTGATGTCGGGATTCTTCGACGTGAAATCATCCGTCAGCTTCTGCATCCGGATCATGTCGCCGTTATTGACGGTCGCGATCGTGAGCTTGGTGTCGGCCGCAGCCGAAGCGGCCAAAACAGCAAGAACGCACGCGCCCGAAAGGGCGCGGAGCATGAGACTCATTGTGTCCTCCCATCCAGCTCTTATGATTTGAGCGTTTGCCAATTGAACGGGCATATACTCAGTCCACGCATACGCGCTGTCAAGGCGGTTTCGTCGCTGCAGCGCAGCGACGCGTGCCTATCATATTGATATATATTGATATATTGAGATGGGAAATTGCCCTATTTCTGGGCAAAAGCTGGGCTGACGCGAGCCAGAGATGCGATCTGCTGCGGCAATCGGGCGCCGCCGGCTTGGCTACAGCAGCAATTCGGCCGTGATCTCGTTGGTGATCAGGCCGGTGATCAATCGCCCGGTCAGCGCGGCCTTCAGCGCCTTTGCCTTGAACACGCCCATGGCGACGGCGATGACCAGGCGCGTGGCGGGCTGATCGAGCGCGACGCTCGCCACCCGGTCGTTGGTGTGGCCTTCGATCAGGTTGCCCTTGGCATCGAACGCCCAGCCGACGATCTCGCCCACGGCGCCCGCTTTCACCAGAGCCCGCATCTCCGCCGGATTGACGAAGCCGTCCTGCACCAGCGGCGCGCTGTCGCCCATCTGCCCGACACCGACAAAGGTGACATCCGCCTGCTTGGCGAGATCGACCACGCTGATCACCGATTTCTGGGTCATGAACAACGCCTTCTCGTGCGTGGTCGAGGCGATGACCGGAAGCGGCAGCGGATAGTGCGGCGCGCGCACCGCGTCGGCGATGCGCATGATGACGTCGTAGAACGACGCCGATCCGTCCGGCGCGATGTTGCCGACCAGGCTGACGATCTTGTGCTGTGGGCAGTCCATCGGCGGCAGCTGCTCGACCGCGGCGCGCAAGGTGCGGCCCGACCCCATCGCGACGACGATCGGGTGCTGCGATTCGAGCCGCCGCTCCAGCTCCGCCGCCATCGCCTCGGCGACACCGACCG
>DASYRS010000550.1:0-14678 GCA_036004205.1 Dongiaceae bacterium | reverse complement strand
CACGGTGTGGAGCTCGCGCGAAACCTTCGAGGGCTGGACCAAATCCGAAGCCTTCCGCAAGGCGCACCAGAATGCCGGCGCGCACCGCGATCTCTATATCGGCGGGCCAAATTTCGAAGGCTTCGAGGTCGTGCAGACGGTAAAATAAGGAAGTTCTATCAACGAGATAACGGCATTCCGCCGCGTCGGCCTGTTTGCGATTGCCTCTGATACTCATTCTCACTATCTTGGCCGCCGCTTGTTTCTTTGGAGGGGACCGATGGTTCGCAAGGGTGGTTTGTGGTGCGTGGTTGCTGGCGGCGTCTGGCTGGCGGGAGGTGCGCCGGCTGTGGCGGCCGATGCCGCGTCGGTGATCGAGACCTATGCCGACATCGCGCATGCCAAATACGAGGACGCGCTGACGACCGCGGTGGCGCTGGAAACGGCGATCGACACGCTGATCGCCAAGCCGACCGACGCGAACCTCAAGGCCGCGCGCGAAGCGTGGCTGGCGTCGCGCCCGCCGTACCAGCAGACGGAGGGATACCGCTTCGGCAACCCGATCGTCGACGATTGGGAGGGCAAGGTGAATGCCTGGCCGCTCGATGAAGGCCTGATCGATTACGTGGCGGATTCCTACGGCACGACCTCGGACGAAAACCCGCTCTACACCGCCAACGTGATTGCCAACACCAGCATCTCGTTCGGCGGCCAGACCGTCGACACGAGCAAAATCACCAAGGAATTGCTGGCCGACAAGCTGCACGAAGCGGCCGATTCCGAGGCCAACGTCGCGACCGGCTACCATGCCATCGAATTCCTGCTGTGGGGCCAGGATCTGAACGGCACGGGCCCGGGCGCCGGCAACCGCCCGGCCAGCGACTATGATCAGGCCAATTGCACCCACGGCAATTGCGACCGCCGCGCGGCTTACTTGAAGGCCGCGGCCTCGCTGCTGGTCGACGACCTCAAGGAGATGGTCGATAACTGGACAGCGGACGGCGCGGCCCGCAAGGCGCTGCGCGATGCCGGCGGCAATGCTGCGCTGGGCATGATGTTCACCGGCCTCGGCAGCCTCTCCTACGGCGAGCTGGCGGGCGAGCGCATGAAGCTCGGCCTCATCCTGCACGACCCGGAGGAGGAGCATGACTGCTTCTCCGACAACACCCACAACTCCCACTATTACGACGAAGCCGGCATGATCGCGATCTACCAGGGCAGCTATAAGCGCATCGACGGCAGCGTGGTCAAAGGCGCCAGCCTGTCCGAGCTGGTGAAGGCCGCTTCGCCCGCCGCCGACAAGGGCGTGAAGGACGCGATGAAGAATGCCGAAGCCAGGCTGCGCAAGATCAAGGACACCGCCGACAGCGGCAAGATGGCCTATGACCAGATGATCGGCGACGGCAATGCCGAGGGCAACAAGATGGTCCAGGACGCCATCGACGGCCTGATCGCCCAGACTCACGCGGTCGAGAAAGCCGTGGACGCCATGAAGATCGGCGCGGTGGCGATCGAAGGCTCCGACTCGCTCGACAATCCGTCCGCGGTCCAATAACACAACAAGCCGTGTGGACACGGCGACATTTCCTGACCGGCACGGCAGCGTTCGCGGCGCTGCCGTTGCCGTTTTCCGCTCGCGCCGACAGCGCCCCCATCGCGCTCGATGCGCGCGAGCGTTCGCTCTCCCTGCTGCCGGGCACGGCGACGCCGGTCTGGGCCTATCGCGATGAATGGCCGCTGGTGCTGCGTGCGCCGCGCGGCCAGCCGTTCCGCGCCCAGCTCGCCAACGCGCTGCCGGAACATACCGCCATCCATTGGCACGGCATCCGCCTGCCCAACGCGATGGACGGCGTGCCCTACATGACCCAGGATCCGGTCGAGCCGGGGCAGTCCTTCACCTACGAGTTTTCGCCGCCGGACGCCGGCACGTTCTTTTTCCACCCTCACTGCAACACCGTCGCGCAGCTTGGCCGCGGCCTTGCCGGCGCATTGATCGTCGAGGACGAAACCGAGCAGGGGCTGTTCTCCGCCGACCTGGTCTGTGTCATCAAGGATTGGCGGCTGAAGGATGACGGCTCGTTCGACGTGTTCTCGACCGACAAGGGCGCGGCGCGTGCCGGCACCTTTGGCAATGTCGAGACGGTGAATGGCACACCAGTCGCGAAGCTGAAGGCCCTGGCGAACGGATGGGTGCGGCTGCGCGTGCTCAATCTCGATGTCACGCGCATCGTCGTGCTGGCGCTGGATGGCGCCGAAGGATTCCTGATTGGGACCGACGGCAACCCGCTACAGCCGCCCGTCCCGTTGAAGACCTGGACCCTCGGCCCCGCCATGCGCGCCGACATCGCCTTCCGCATGCCGGCGCAAAGCGGCGTCACGCTGCAGAACGTCTGGGGCGCCAAACCGGAAGCATTGGCGGAGATCGCGACCATCGAAAGCGCGCTGCCGGCGATCGGTCCGATGCCGGCGCTGGCCGCCAGCCGCGTGACAGAGCCGGACCTGGCGAATGCCGAGCGCCTGACTTTCGATTTGACCGCCGGCCACGATTCGCCCGAGCTCGAAGCCTATCTGAGGGAGAACCCGCAGATCGGCCTCGACGAAATCTGCCTGCCGCAACGGACCTTCTGGGCCATCAACGGCAAGTCCTGGTCGGGCCAGGACCACAAGCTGAAGCCGCCGCCGCTCGCGGAGCTGAAGCTCGGCAGGTCTTACCTGTTCGAATTGTTCAACGGCACGCCACACCAGCACCCGATCCACTTGCACGGCCATACCTTCCGCGTGCTCAAATCCAGTAAAGGCGGGATAGTCTCGCACCTTGCCGATACCGTGCTGGTGGCGCCCAAGGAGCGGGTTGAGATCGGCTTCACAGCGGATAATCCCGGAGAGTGGATGATGCATTGTCATATCATCGAGCATCAGGAGACCGGGATGATGGGCTATGTACGCGTGGCTTAAGGATTTTGTCGTTGTGTCGGGCGCGCTGCTGGCCTTCGCCAGCGAGGCGCAGGCGGCCGAGGATTCGATGGACACGGTGCTGGGCCGGGCCCTGTTCGAGCGGCTGTGGGTCTCCGCGCCCTCATCCACCAAGGCGGCGGACGGCCTCGGCCCGCTGTTCAATGCGCGGGCCTGCAACTCCTGCCACCAAGGGGGCGGGGGTGCCGCCGTCTCGCTGCAGGAGGGCGATCTGCCGCCCTCCGCCGGCCTCGCTTTGCGGGTCGGCGCGGCCGCGGACGGCAAGCTGGTGCCGCACCCGATCCTGGGTAGCCAGGTGCAGACCATGGCCGTTCCCGGCTTGCCGGCCGAGGGCAAATTGCGCCTGACCTTCGAGGCTCGGACCGAGCGATTGGCCGACGGAACTTCGGTCGAATTGCGCCGCCCGCGCCTCGCGATCGCGGGCTGGAGCGAACACAGCGATCTTGCCTGGCTGTCGCCGCGCGTAGCGCCGGACCTGCATGGCGACGGCCTGCTGGAGCGCATTCCCCTGACGCGGCTTGCCGAGCTGGCCGATCCCGACGATCTCGACGGCGATGGCATCTCGGGCTCGGTCGTGATGGGCCAGTATGGCGCTGAGGACATCGCGCCCGGCCGGTTCGGCTGGAAGGCCGACGAGCCCGACCTGGAGCACCAGATCTCCGCCGCGTTCCATTTCGACCTCGGCCTTGCCACGCCGGTGCGGCCCGAATTGTGGGGCGACTGCACGGAAGCGGAATCCGCCTGCCGCGCGGCGCCGCAAGGAGCGCCGCCGGGCGCGCTGGAGGTCGATGGCGGCGTGGTGTCGCTGATCGCGACCTATCTGCGCGGATTGCCCGCGCCGGCCGCACCGCCGGTCACCGCCGATGCGGCGCATGGCGGCGCGCTGTTTGCCGAGATCGGCTGCGGCGCGTGCCACACCGCGCAGCAGCCGGCGGAGGTCGCTTCGGCCAAGACCATCTGGTTCTCGCCTTACAGCGACCTCCTGATCCACGACATGGGCGACGGTTTGGCCGATCGCGCGGCGGACGATTCCGTTTCGGCGGTTGCCGGCGCGCGCGATTGGCGGACGGCCCCTTTGTGGGGCCTGGGCGCTCGTGTCGCACAGCCGACAGGGGCCAATTTGCTGCATGATGGCCGCGCCCGTTCGGTCCTCGAAGCGATCCTCTGGCACGACGGCGAGGCGGCGCCCGCGAAGCAGCGCGCCGCCGCGTTGTCTGCAACGGACCGAGCGGCGCTGATCGCGTTCCTGGAGAGTCTATGATTCGAGCCCTGACCGCTTCCATCCTGCTGCTGGCAGCGGCAACACCCGCGCTGGCGCTGGACGATGCGGACTACACCGCGGCGGTGACCGCGACGGCCAAGGGCGCGCTCATCCCCGGATACCAGGCCTTGGAAAAGGCCACCCATGATCTGCAAGGCAGCCTCGGCGCGCTGTGCAAGCAGCCGGACCACGCCAGCCTGGAGCAGGCACGCGCGCAATTCGCGGCAACGGCGGCAGCCTGGGCGCGCGTGCAATATATCAGCTTCGGCCCGGTGTCCGAGCAGGAGCGCGGGTTCCGCATCGAATACTGGCCGGACAAGCGCAACGTCGTCGGGCGGCAGCTTGCCGACGTACTGGGCAAGCAGGACAAGAGCGCGCTCGAGCCGCAGCGCTTCGCCACCACGACAGTCGGCGTGCAGGGCCTGCCCGCTCTGGACCGCCTGCTGTTCGAGGATGACGCGCTGGCGAAGTTCACGCCGGACGCGCCGGGCGCCGCTTTCCGCTGCGGGCTGCTGGGCGCGATCGGCGTCAACCTTAGCACCATCGCGCACGAGATCGTGGCCGGCTGGACCGAAGGCGATGCCTTCCTGGCGCGGATCGAGCATCCGTCGGAGGACAACGAGGATCTCCCGACCGGCCGCGATGCCGCTGGCCGGTTGCTGAACGATTTGCTGACCGCCACCATCGCCATGCGCGACATGAAGCTGCTGGCGCCGCTGGGCGACAGCATCGAGAAGGCCAAGCCGCAAGGCGCCGAATATTGGCGCAGCGGCCAGTCGGTCGCGATCCTCCAAGCCAACCTCGAAGGCTGGCGGGCTCTGTTCGGCACCGATCAGGGCCTCGGCGGATTGCTCGCCGCCCAGCCGGACGGCAAGGGGCCGGCGGACGAGATGGCGGCCGCTGTCGAGCAGGCATCGAGCGCCTTGCTGCGGATCACTCTGCCGCTGGACAAGGCGGTCTCCGATCCCGCGCAGCGCAAGCAGGTCGAGGCCTTCGCCGCTCAACTGATCAAGATGCGCGATCTGCTGGCGGGGCCGGTCACGGCCAAGCTCAACCTGCCGATCGGGTTCAACGCTCTCGATGGTGACTAGGATGATGCTGACCCGGCGCATGGCGTTGGCGGCCGGCGCGGCCGCGCTTCTGGTCCGCACGCCGGCGCGGGCCGACGATGGCGTGCGCTATCTCTCTGCCGCGGCGACATTGAACGGCCGCTATGCCGTGGTGGCGGTGGACGAGGACGGCGCGATTGATTTCGACCTCGACCTTGCGGCTCGCGGTCACGGCCTGGCGGTGCGGCCGGGCAGCAGCGAAGCCCTTTGTTTCGCGCGCCGGCCGGGCAAGTTCGCTTTGGTAATTGATACGCTGGCCGGCGCGGTCGTGACCGAGATTCCGGCCGCGCCCGGACGTCATTTCGCGGGCCACGGTCTGTTCGTGCAAGGCGGCGACTTGCTGCTGGCGACCGAGAATGACGAGGCGCGGCACCAGGGCGTGATCGGCATCTACGATGCGCGCGCCAATTATGCGCGCGTCGGCGAATTTCCGACCTTCGGCATCGGGCCGCACGATCTGGCGCTGCTGCCGGACGGCAAGACCCTGGTCGTCGCCAATGGCGGCATCGACAAGCGCCACGACGATACCGGCGGCGTCGATCTTGCCGACATCCGCTCCGACCTCGCCTATCTCGACTGGCAGTCGGAAAAGCTGCTGGAGCGCGTGACGTTGGAGCCGCAATTCGCGCGCCTCTCGATCCGGCATCTCGCCTTGACCGAATCCGGCGACGTCGCGGCGGCGCTGCAGGATTCCGCCGACGTGCCGGACCTCGACTGGCCGCTGGGCTTCCTGCACCGGCCGGGCAGCAGCCCGCGCTGGCTGGCGGCGCCGCACGGCGGCTGGGGCCGGCTGCGCGGCTATTGCGGCGCGGCGGCGGTCGACAGCGGCGCGGGCGTGATCGCCATGAGCTCGCCGCGCGGCAATTGCATCGGCCTGTGGGACGAGGCCGGGGCGACGCTGGAAGCGCTCGAGATCCACGACGGTTGCGGCCTCAGCGCGACCGGCATGGCGGGCCAGCTCATGGTCTCCAGCGGCAGCGGCGAATTGTTCGCGGTGACGGGCGACGCGGCGCAGCCGGCGCTGCGCGGCGCCAATGGCGAGTTCCGCTTCGACAATCACATGATCCGGCTCTAGACCCGAAATTAGACCTGATCGATCCGCACCGCTTCGGCGGGACGCGCGCCGAACAGCATATAGAGTCCGGCCCCGACGATCAGCGCCGCGCCCAGCAGCGTGAAGCGGTCCGGTATCTCGTGCCAGATCAGATAGCCGCCGAGCGTCGCCCAGATGATGGCGGAATATTCGAACGAGGTGACGAAGTTCGCCTCCGCCATGCGATAGGCCTGGGTCAGCAGGACGGTCGCGGCGGACGCGATCAGGCCGCACGCGCCGAGCAGCAGCAGATCGCGCACGCTCGGCACGATCCAGGCGCGCAGCAGGAAGTCGAGGCTGGGATCGCTGCTGCCCGCGAACGCGCCGCTGCCCAGCACCGCCGCCATGAGGAGCGCGGAGATCATGAACACCAGGTTCTGGTACAGCGACATCACCGGCGCCGATTCGGTCGCGCCCATGCGCCGCGCCATCAGGGCCGAGACACCGTAGGTCAGGGCCGACGCGATCGGCAGCAGCGAGGCCATATTGAATTGATCCGTCAGGGGCCGCGTCATGATCAGCACGCCGACAAAGCCGACGATGGCGGCGGCCCAGCGCTTCGCGCCCACGTGCTCGCCGAGTATAGGCCCGGCGAGGGCGGTCACGAACAAGGGCGCCGTGAACCAGAGCGCGACCACGTTGGCCAGCGGCATGGCGGGGAACGCCAGGTAGTAGGTCGTATAGGACGCCATCAGGATGAGGCCGCGCAGGGCCAGCCACATCATGCGCGGGGAAAAGATGTCGCGCAGATCGCCGTGGACATGAATCATGACCAGCAGGATCGGCACCGCTACCACGCAGCGGATCACGATGGCTTCATGCACCGGATAGTCGCCGCTGAGGAATTTGATGATCCAGTCCTGGCCGGCGAAAATCATGACGCCGGAGCACAGGACCAGCGCAGCCAGCACCGGATGCCGGTTGACCGAAACCGCGGCCGAATTCGATGTCACGATACCCCCGACTTGAGCGAACCCCTGAAACTCTTGCCAGCGATCATGCACGGAGGCAACTGCCCTTTCGGTCGCGCGGGTGGCGCTTGGCGCATAGGTCGGGCCTCCGGCGCTATTGCAGTGCAGCAGGGTCGTGCCCCAAGCTGGCCGCCGCGGCAAAGCCAAGGGCAACAATGCAGAAAATCCTCACCGTCACGCTCAATCCCGCGCTTGATCTGTCGACGTCGGTCGAACGCATGCTGGCCAACCGCAAGCTGCGCTGCGCGGGCGCGCGGCTGGAGCCGGGCGGCGGCGGGGTCAACGTCTCGCGCATCATCCGCCGGTTCGGCGGTGACAGCACGGCGTTCGTCGCGCTCGGCGGACCCACGGGGCGGACCTTGCGCGAGCTGATGGCGCGCGAAGGGCTCGCGCTCGCCGAATTCCCGATCGCCGGCCACACCAGGCAGGACGTGACGGTGGACGAGAGCGCCCATGGCCGGCAGTACCGCCTGGTGCTGCAAGGTCCGCGCTGGAAGGCTTGGGAAGTGCGGGCGGCGCTGGCGGAGATCGAGCACCTGGCGAAGAGCCACGACTACGTGGTCGCGAGCGGCAGCCTGCCGCCCGGCGTGCCGGAGGATTTCTATGCGCGCCTCGCCCGCATGGTGCGCCGGCAGGGCGGGCGCCTGATCCTCGACACCTCCGGCCCGCCTTTGCGCAAGGCGCTGGCGGCCGGGGTCTTCCTCGTAAAGCCCAACCACATCGAATTCCGCGATCTGGCCGGCACACGGCGGTCGGACTGGCAAAGCATGGCGCGGGTCGGCCACCGCCTGCGCGAAAGCGGCCAGGCGGAGATGATGATCGTGACCCGCGGCGCGATGGGCGCGCTCGCCATCTTGCCGGATGGCGCGTGGCGGCTGCAGGCGCCCAAGGGCAAGGTGATCAGCATGGTCGGCGCCGGCGATTCCCTGATCGGCGCGGTGGTGCTCAGCCTCGCGCGCGGCCGTTCGCTGCTGGAGGCCTGCCGCCTCGGCGTCGCCGCCGCCGCCGCCGCGGTCAAAGCGCCGGGCACCGAGCTCGCCGGCCGCACCGAAACGCGGCGCCTCGCGCGGCGCACCAAGATTTGGGAGGTCGGCGGCTAGCCCGGATACTCGATCGCGACGATCTCGATGGTCTCCGCGCCCTTCGGCGTCGGCACCGTCGCCGTGTCGCCGACCGATTTCCCCATCAACGCCCGTGCCACCGGGGAGATCCAGCTGATGCGCCCGGTCTCGGTTTCGTCGATGCCGACAATGGCGACGGTGATCTCGCTGTCATCCTCGCGCGCATAGGTGACGCTGGCGCCGAAGAACACGCGGGCGCGGTTCTTCTGCGCGCTGGGGTCGACCACCTCGGCGATCTCGAGCCGCTTGTCGAGAAAGCGCAGCCGCCGGTCGATCTCGCGCAGCCGCCTCTTGCCATAGATGTAATCGCCGTTCTCCGACCGGTCGCCGTTGCCGGCGGCCCACTCGACCACGCGCACGATCTCCGGCCGCTCCTCGTTCCACAGCTTGCGCCGCTCCGCCACCAGGCGCGCATGGCCCTCCGGCGTCATGTAGTTCTTCTTGCCGGCCGGTAGGGGCGGGAGATCGTCGTCTTGGTCGGACATGCGGCTACATTACAAAGCCAGTTCCAGGAACACCATATGCGGCATCAGGTGCTCGGGGTATTCGCTGTACGGGGCGCAGAGCCTGAAGCCGGAGAGATTGCCACGAGGGACGCGCGCGCCAGTGACGGAGTGCCATATGCCTCGTACGCAGGCCAACCTGGAAACGGCTCAGCATCGGGGTGCAGACCGCGCCCTGGCTGGCTATGACATGGATCACTGTCCTGCCTTTGCGCTCTGCGCTTATGATCACCCTTTGACACTCCACACCCAATTGCTAACGAGGCGGAGACTATGAATGGCTTTTAGCCGATCTGATCGACAAAGACCGCGTGTCACCGACGAGGCTGTGGCCGAACTCATCCGGCGATCTGCAGAAGCCAACGCGGCGCTCATGCGCGGCGACATACGGGGGTATCGCGCTTTGATCCGGCACACGGACGACTACACGCTGATGTCTCCATTCGGTGGGACGCCCACGCGCGGCTCGGAAATGACGGAGGAGCGCTGGGAGGCGAGTGGGCGATTCTTCCGGAACGGCACCTTTGAGCAGGACGTCGTCCAGTCATACCACTCGGCCGACATGGTAGTTCTTGCAATCATCGAACGGTGTCACGTCGAAGCCGGAGGTCTGCCGGCCCAGGAATGGCCGCTGCGCGTCACTTTGGTCTATCGCCGTGAAGGGAGCGAATGGCGGCTGGCGCATCGGCACGCCGACCCTCTCGCTGAGGGCGTGAGTCTGGAACAGGCGGCTGCGCTTGCTCGGGGCATCGACAGCGCCGCCAGGCAACAGAACTAGCCGCGCCGCCGCCTGCGCCGTCCGCCGCCTGAACCATCGTCGCCGCCGGGTGTCGGGTCTTTCGGCGCCGGCAGCGCGACCGCCTTCGCCAAATGCGGATAGCGTGCGGTCTTGTGGGGGATCGCCATCGCTTCGACGAAATGCGCCTGGAACTTGGGCTCGACGGCGGTCTCAACTTTTTCGACCTGCTTCACCACGCGGGTGATCTCGTCGCGCGCGGCGGCGTTGAGCAGCGCGATGCGGGCGCCGGTGCCGGCGGCGTTGCCGGCCGAGGTCACCTTGGCAAGGTCGCAATCGGGTATCATGCCGAGGACCATGGCGTATTTGACGTCGATGTGGCTGCCGAACGCGCCGGCCAAGGTAATGCGGTCGACCTTGTCGATGCCGAGATGATCCATCAGCAGACGCGCGCCGGCATAGAGCGCGGCCTTCGCCAACTGGATCGCCCGCACGTCGTTCTGCATGATCCGCAATTGTGGCGTGCCGTCGTGCAGCAGGTAGGAGAAGGTGCGCCCGTCCGGCTGGATGCGCGGCGATTTCGCCGCCATCCCGCCGTCGATCACGCCGTGTTGCGTCAGGATGCCGGAGAGATACATCTCCGCGATGCATTCGATGATGCCGGAGCCGCACACGCCGGTGACGCCGGTCGCCTCGGTCTGGCGGGCGAAATCCGGATGATCGGACCACAGGTCGCAGCCGATCACCTTGAAGCGCGGCTCCAGCGTGTCGCGGTTGATGCGGATGCGCTCGATCGCGCCCGGCGCCGCGCGCTGGCCGCAGGAGATCTGCGCGCCTTCGAAGGCGGGGCCGGTGGGCGATGATGCGGCCAGCAGCTTCTTCTTGTTGCCCAGCACGATCTCCGCATTGGTGCCGACATCGACGATCAGCGTCATCTCGTCCGCCTCGTGCGGCGCTTCGGAGAGGATGACGCCGGCCGTATCCGCGCCCACATGGCCCGCGATGCAAGGCAGCACATAGATGCGTGCATTGGGATGGATCTTGAGGTCGATCTCCGAGGCCCAGAACATGGTCGGCCCGTCGGTCGCCAACGCGAACGGCGCGCCGCCCAGCTCGATCGGGTTAATCCCCAACAGCAAATGATGCATGATGGGGTTGCCGACGAAGGTCACCTCCAGGATGTCCTGCACGGTACAGCCGGCTTCCTTGGCGACCGCTTCGACCAGATCGTTGATCGCGTCGCGTACCGCCTTGGTCATCTCCCGCTCGCCGCCGGGATTCATCATGACATAGGAGACGCGGCTCATCAGATCCTCGCCGAAGCGGATCTGCGGATTCATGAAGCCGGAGGAGGCGACGACCTCGCCCGACGACAGCTCGCACAGATGGCCGGCGATCGTGGTGGAGCCGACATCGACCGCGAGCCCGAACACCTGGTCCTTGAAGCCGGGCCACACCGCGGTGATCTGCTTGCCCAGATGCACGGCCACCGTCACCGTCCACTTGCCGTTGCGCAGGGCCGATTGCAGGCCCTGGATCACGCGCAGATCGGTCGAGAGGTTGGTGAGGCCCCACTGGTCCTGCAGCGCCTTTTCCAGGCGCTGAAGATCGCCGGTCGGGTCGTGCATGTCGGGCTCCGCGACCTCGACATAATGCAGCTTCACGATCGGATCGATCTCGATCGCGCGCATCTCGGCGCGCTTGCGCACCACCTGCTTATGGACCTGGCTGTCCTCCGGCACGTCGATGACAAGGTCGCCCTGCAGGACCGCCTGGCACGACAGGCGCCGGCCCGGCTTCATCCCGCGCTTGTCGGCATAACGCTGTTCCACGGGGGAGAAGTCGGAGAGGTGATCGCCCTTGGAGGTGACGCCGAGCTTGGCGAATTCGCCTTCGGAGACCACCACCTGGCAGCGCCCGCAGATGGCGCGCCCGCCGCACACCGAATCGATGTCGACGCCGAGCTGCCGCGCGGCCTGGAGCACCGGCGTGCCAAGCGGGAAGCGGCCGCGCCGGCCCGACGGCATGAAGACGATCAGGGGATCGCCATTGCCGTTGTTGCCGTTGTTGCCGTTGTTGCCGTTCTTCACGCTGATCTCGGCGCCTTCCGCAGCCATAATTCCCAAACCCTGGATGTAATTTCGCCCCCGCCCCGAAGCCTCGGATGCGGGGGCGAATGTGCTTACGCCATTTCGCCAGCCTTGGCCAATCGGCGTTTATCCATTAACGACCTGGGCCGCCCCAATCTGCGACTGATCTGCGGCAGCCTGGACGCCTTCCGTGCCGCCACCGGCCGCACCGCCGCCACCGCCCCGCCGCCGGTTCTCGCGCCCGCGACGGCCGCCCGCACCGGCGCCTTCGCCTTCGGCGGCAGGCTCCCGGAACTTGCGGATCCAGGCGGCGCAATGGGCGTCATGGCCCATCAGAACGTCGCCGCCCATGACGCCGATCATCTCCTCGACATGCAGCGGGTTGGTGATGGCGCTGGTCATGCCCGCCCCGATCGCCATGGCGAGGAAGCTGGAATTGAGGCCATGCCGGTTGGGCAGGCCGAAGCTGATATTGGAGGCACCGCAGGTGGTGTTGACCTTCAGCTCGTTGCGCAGGCGGCGGATCAGATGGAACACCGACCGACCGGCCTGGCCCAGCGCGCCGATCGGCATCACCAGCGGATCGACCACGATGTCGGAATGCGGAATGCCGTAATCGGCGGCGCGCTGCACGATCTTCTTGGCGACCTCGAAGCGCACGTCGGGATCTTCGGAGATGCCGGTCTCGTCATTGGAGATCGCGACCACGGCGGCGCCGTATTTCTTCACCAGCGGCAGCACGACTTCCAGGCGCTCCTCCTCGCCGGTCACCGAGTTCAACAGCGCCTTGCCCTTGTAGACCTTGAGGCCGGCTTCCAGCGCGGCGACGATCGAGGAATCGATCGACAGCGGCACGTCGGTCAGCGATTGGACCAGCTGGATGGTCTCGGCCAGGATGCGCGGCTCATCGGTCATCGGGATGCCGGCATTGACGTCCAGCATCTGGGCGCCGGCCGCGACCTGGGCCAGGGCGTCCGCCTTGACGCGGCTGTAATCGCCGGCCGCCATTTCCGCCGCCAGCAGCTTGCGCCCGGTCGGGTTGATGCGCTCGCCGATGATGACGAACGGACGGTCGAAGCCGATCACCACTTCCTTGGTAGCCGAGCTGATGACGGTATCGGTCATATACGCAATCCTTTCACGAAGTAGCGGCGGGTTCGACCGCGCGCCGTTGCTGTCTGTTCCGCATGACGCCGGAGGCCTGGATGATCTCGTTCACGAACTCTTCCTGCCGGTAGGCCATCACGTGCACGCCTGATACGCCCTCGATCTCCTTGATCTCCTGGATCAGATCGACCGCCAATTGCTTGCCTTCGGCCCGCTGGTCCTTGGCCTTCTCCATCCGCTCGATGATCGCCTCGGGGATATGCACCCCCGGCACGTTGTTCTTCATCCAACGGGCCGTCTTGGCCGACGGCAGCGGTCCGACACCGATCAGAAAGAACGCCTTCTGGTGCAGACCCTGCTCGCGCACTTTGTCCATGAATTTGCGCAATAGCGGCACGTCGAAGCAATACTGGGTCTGGATGAACTGGGCCCCCGCCGCGATCTTCTTGGCGATATGCACCGCCCGGTATTCGTAAGGCGGCGCGAACGGGTTGGCCGCGGCACCCAGGAACACCCGCGGCGTCGTCGTCAGTTTACGACCCGACAGGAAGTGTCCCTTGTCCCGCATGGTGGTGATGCATTCCAGCAACGAAGTTGAATCAAAGTCGAACACCGGCTTGGCGGCCGGCTGGTCGCCGGCCTGCACCCCGTCGCCGGTCAGGCAGAGGATGTTCCCGACCCCCATGGCCGCCGCGCCCAGCACGTCGCCCTGGATGGCGATGCGGTTCCGGTCGCGGCAGGAGATCTGCATGATGACGGCATAGCCGGCGCGGGTCAGCAGCGAGCAGATGCCGACCGAGGACATGTGGCAGTTGGCGCCCGAGGCGTCGGTGGCGTTGATGGCGTCGCACACCTCGGAGAGCACCAGGGCGCGCTCATAGACGTCGCGTGGGTCCGCGCTGTCCGGCGGGTTCAGCTCGGCGGTGACGGCAAAGCGCCCCAGCCGCAGCACGCGCTCCAGCCGCCCGCCGGAGGAATGGCCGGGCAGCAGCGGCAGCGGCGCCGCGGGGTCGAAGCTGTGGTGGCCATCGTTCATGCGCAGGTCCATCCATGAACTGAGCCAAAGAAACTCCTCTTCCCGCGCAAGGGGGGAAGGGGCTCACCGAGTGGTCTCCACTCGAATGTGACTCCGCTGCTGCTCATGCCGCCTGGCCTTCCTTCTTGGCCTGCACGGAAGCGGAGACCGCGGCGAGATCCTTGGTCGCCCCCGGCTTGGCGGCCGGCGGCTTCGGCTTGTTGCCGGCCTGGTCTTCGAGACAGGCGGCGATCCGCACCACGCGCAGCCACGAGGACTTGCCCTTGAGGCGGTGATCGACCGCGCGCTGCACGTCGAGGATCTTGTGGCCTTCGTCGGCCTTGAGGCCCATGCGTTCGGCGCCGGCCCAGGCCTGCACCCAGACGCACTTCATCTCCGGCTTCACTTCGCAATGCCCATTGTCGCGCACTCCGCCGCAGGGGCCGTTGCGCAGGTTCTTCGGGCAGTTCATCGGGCACGACATGCCGGTGGAGGAGAGGGCGCACTGACCGCACATCTGGCAATCGAACAGGAAGCCCTTGGTCACGCGCTCGACGCTCTCGAACGGCGTCTCCAGCTTCTCGTAGCCGATCTTCGCCCACAGCGGATGCAGCGCGATCAGCGCCTTCTCGAACGCGCGGTAGAACGCATTGAGGCCCTTCGCATGCCGAACGGACCAGAGGCGGGCGGCGTACATGGTCAGTGCCTTGCCTGGAAGAC
>DASYRS010000549.1:0-5444 GCA_036004205.1 Dongiaceae bacterium | reverse complement strand
CATGGGTGCCGGCACCACCTCGCTCGCCGTCTTCTTCGACGGTCACGTGGTCTACACCGACTCGGTTCCCATCGGCGGCGGCCACGTCACCAACGACATCGCGCGCGGCCTCTCGACGCCGCTGGCGCATGCCGAGCGCATCAAGACTCTCTACGGCAACTGCATCGCGACGCCGGCGGATGAGCGCGAGATCATCCATGTGCCGCAAGTCGGCGAAGAGGAAACCGGCATTTCGAATCAGATTCCCCGATCGATACTGATCGGCGTCGTCCAACCGCGACTTGAAGAGACGTTCGAGCTCGTTCGCTCTCGACTCGAATCGAGCGGCTTTGACAAGATCGCTGGACGGCGCGTCGTCTTGACGGGGGGCGCCAGTCAGTTGAGCGGCGTTAGAGAGCTCGCTGCCCTGGTGCTCGATAAGCAAGTGCGCATGGGTCGGCCCATCCGGGTTCATGGATTGGCCGACGCGACCGGAGGCCCCGCGTTCGCGACGGGAGCCGGTCTCCTCACATTTGCGCTTGAAGGCGAATCCCAGCAGCCAAGATCGGCGCGCGGCAGCGAAACCCATGGATCGGGTTTCCTGGGGCGAATCGGTTCGTGGCTGAAGGAAAACTTCTGACCACCAACCCTGAAAAAGAATGGAGGCACCTCATGACGCTTAACCTCTCGTTACCCCAGGATCCGTTCGACATCCGGCCCAAGATCACGGTCGTCGGTGTCGGCGGCGCCGGCGGCAACGCAGTCAACAACATGATCCGCTCCAAGCTGGAGGGGGTCGACTTCCTGGTCGCCAACACCGACGCCCAGGCCCTGCAACAATCCTTGTGCGAGCGGCGCATCCAGCTCGGCTCGACGGTGACCAAGGGATTGGGCGCGGGTGCCCGTCCCGATGTCGGCCGCATGGCCGCCGAGGAGGCGGTACGCGACATCGCCGAGCAGCTCGCCGGCTCCAACATGGTGTTCATCACGGCCGGCATGGGTGGCGGCACCGGGACCGGCGCCGGTCCCGTGGTCGCGCAGATCGCCCGCGAGCAGGGCGTGCTGACCGTCGGCGTGGTGACCAAGCCGTTCCACTTCGAAGGCTCGCACCGGATGAAGATGGCCGAATACGGCATCAACGAGCTGCAGAACTACGTCGATACGCTGATCATCATCCCGAATCAGAACCTGTTCCGCATCGCCAACGAGAAGACCACCTTTGCCGACGCCTTCAAGATGGCGGACGAGGTGCTCTATTCCGGCGTGCGCGGCGTCACCGACCTGATGGTGATGCCGGGCCTGATCAATCTCGACTTCGCCGACATCCGCGCGGTGATGAGCGAGATGGGCAAGGCCATGATGGGCACCGGCGAGGCGACGGGCGATAACCGCGCCATCGCGGCGGCCGAGGCGGCCATCTCCAACCCGCTGCTGGACGAGGTCAGCATGAAGGGCGCCCGCGGCGTCCTCATCAACATCACCGGCGGCATGGACATGACCCTGTTCGAGGTCGACGAGGCGGCCAATCGCATCCGCGACGAGGTCGACCCCGACGCCAACATCATCTTCGGCTCGACCTTCGACCAGTCGCTGGAAGGCAAGATCCGCATCTCGGTGGTGGCGACCGGCATCGATGCCCAGTCCATGACCCAGCCGCGGCCGAACAGCGTGTTCGGCAATCTCAGCCTGGTGCCGCGCACCATGCAGGCGGCCCAGCCGAACGGCGGCGATGGCGGCGAGCGCATCGTTGCCCGCGCGGAAACCAGCTATGCGGCGCCGATGGCCGCGCCGATGACGGCCCATGCCGTCGCGCCCCAGGTTCGCGCGGAGGGGCGTCCCGCCGGTTTCGGCATGGTCACGACCAAGGTCGCGCAGCCGACCATGAGCGCACCCCAGCAGCCGATGACGCACCCGACCATGGGCGCCACCGCGTTGCAGGCCCAGCCGGCCCGCCAACCCGTCCTGAAGGATGAGATGGCGGCGTTGGATCGCCTGATCCAGCGTCCGGTGGAGCGGGTCGAGCGGCCGATCGACAACCGGCCCTTCATCGCGCCGCCGGCGAGCGAGCCGGCGATGCGGGCCCAGCCGCAGGTCGCCGAGCCGGTCGTTCCGCAAGCGCGGATGCAACAGCCGGAGCCGCAATACGCTCAGTCGGTGGTGGCGCCGTCGCTGCAGATGCCCGCGCCGCAGGCGCCGGTCGTCCAGCCGCCGGCTCTGACCGTCGACGCGCCGCATGTCGAGCAGCGCCGGCGTGCGCCCAGCCTGTTCGAGAAGGTGACGAGCCGCCTGACCGGTCAGCAGGCCCCGAAGGCGCCGCCCGCGCCGCAGGCGCCGCGTCAGCAGATGGAACGCCAGGTCGACCGGCGGACCGAGCCCGCGATGCAGCCGCAGCTGCAACTGGACCCGGCCGACCGCATGTCGATCAGCCGCCAGGAGGAGGACATGCTGGACATCCCGGCCTTCCTGCGCAGGCAGGCGAACTGACGCGCTGGTGTCACGCGTCCGGGCCGGTGGATGTCGTCCGTGTGACGGCTTCCGCCAGCCCCTCTGAGGTAGCCTCGACTTCGCCCGAAATCCGGTCCGTCCGGGTTTCGGGCGCTTTGTTTTTCAAGGGCTTGAGACGCTTGAGCGAGACTTTCCCGCCCTCTATAGTCAGGCCCCGCGTTGGGGCAATAAGCGACGGCAGCATCATGGGTTTCCGGATTCCCAATCTCTTGAGGAGCGTCGGTCTGTGCGCCGGCTTGGCCGCCGCCTTGATCGGCTGCGCCAGCGAGGAACCCGACATCCCGGACCAGCCGGCGGAGGTACTTTACACCAACGCCGTCAACACGCTGGAGGATGGCCGCGCCCCGCAGGCCGCTAAGCTGTTCGAAGAGGTGGAGCGCCAGCACCCCTATTCTTCCTGGGCGACCCAGGCCCTGGTGATGGCAGCTTATTCCTATTACCTGATGGACGATTACGACAGCGCCATCCCGGCGCTGGAAAACTTCATCCAGCTTCATCCCGGCAACCGCAACGCCGCCTATGCCTTCTATCTGCGCGCGCTCTGCTACTACGAGCAGATCGCCGACGTGACGCGCGACCAGGGCAATACCGAGGAGGCGCAGCGGGCGTTGAGCGACGTGATCGCGCGCTTCCCCAACACGCCCTATGCGCGCGACGCCAGCCTGAAGCTCGACCTGGTGCGCGATCACCTCGCGGGAAAGGAGATGGAAGTCGGCCGCTATTACCTGACGCGCGATCTCTATCTGGCCGCCATCAACCGCTTCCGCACGGTGGTCGAGCGCTACCAGACTACGACCCACGTGCCCGAGGCCCTGCATCGCCTGGTCGAAGCCTATCTCTCGCTCGGCCTCAACGACGAGGCGCAGGCGGCGGCGGCCGTGCTTGGCTACAACTATCCGGGCAGCGACTGGTACCAGGACTCTTATGCGCTGCTCGCGTCCCGCAATCTCCAGCCGGAGCAACCCAAGGAAGGGTCCTGGCTGCAGGGCGCCTTCTGACGGCGGGCTAGCAGGTTCATGCTGACGGCCCTCGCCATCCGCAATGTCGTCCTGATCGAGCAACTGATTCTGACGTTTGAATCGGGCCTGACTGTGCTGACCGGTGAAACCGGCGCCGGCAAGTCCATCCTGCTGGATGCCCTGGGACTTGCGCTCGGCGCGCGTTCCGAATCCGGCCTGGTGCGCTCCGGTGCCAGCCTGGCGGTCGTGACGGCCGAATTCTCGTTGCCTGACGATCATCCGGCGCTGGCCCTGCTGAACGAGCAGGGTCTGCAGACCGGGTCGAACCTGATCTTGCGCCGCCAGGTCAGCGAGGATGGCCGCTCCCGCGCCTTCGTCAACGATCAGCCGATCAGCGTCACCCTGCTGCGGCAATTGGGCGACCTGCTGGTGGAGATCGAGGGCCAGTTCGAGGCGCACGGATTGCTCGACGTTTCCACTCACCGCGGGCATCTCGACCGGTTCGCGGCCCTTGACACCCAGGCCAACAAGACCCGCGCCGCGTTCGCCGCCTGGCGCAAGGCCAAGCAGGCGCATGACGAGGCCGCGGCCCTCACCGACAAGGCGCGGAGCGAAGAGGATTATCTCCGCCATGCCGTCGCCGAGCTGGACCTTGCCGCGCCCAAGCCCGGCGAAGAAGCCGAGCTGGCGGCGGAGCGCGCACGGCTTTCCAACCGCGAGCAGGCGATGGAAGCGCTGAACGGCGCGCTCGGCGATCTGGCCGGCGACCGCGGGTCGGAGCGTACCATGGCATCGGCGTTGCGCCGGCTGCAGCGCATCTCCGACAAGCTGGGATCGCAAGGCGAAGCGGCCATCGCCGCGCTCGACCGCGCCGCGATCGAGCTGACGGAAGGCCTGGCGGCGCTGGGCCGGCTGATCGCGTCCTTCGATGCTGATCCGAAACGGCTGGAGAAGCTGGAGGAACGGCTCTATATGCTGCGCGACCTGGCGCGCAAGCATCGCATTACGCCGGATGGCCTGGCCGAGTTCCACGAGGGCCTGCACAAACAGCTCGCCGCGCTCGATACCCAAGGCGGCTCCCTCGGCAAGCTGCGCGAAGCCGAGCAGAAGGCGCGCGAGGCCTATATCGCGGCGGCGGAATCGCTCAGCAAGGGCCGCGGCCGCGCCGTCAAGTTCCTGGAAGCCGCCGTCAAGGACGAGCTGCCGCCCCTGAAGCTGGAACGCGCGCGCTTCGCCGTGCAGGTCGACAAGGCGGACGAGGCGCATTGGAGCGAGCATGGCTGGGACCAGGTCAGCTTTGTGGTCACCACCAATCCCGGCGCCGCGCCGGGGCCGATCGAGCAGGTCGCCTCGGGCGGCGAGCTGGCGCGCTTCATGCTGGCTTTGACCGTCGTGCTGGCGGGCGGCCAAGCGGCGGAGACTTTGATCTTCGACGAGGTCGATTCCGGCATCGGCGGCGCGACCGCCACTGCGGTCGGCGAGCGGCTGAAGCGCCTCAGCGAGCATTTCCAGTTGCTGGTCATTACTCATTCGCCGCAGGTCGCAGCCATGGCCAACCAGCATTGGTGCGTCGCCAAGGAGACCTTCCGCGCCAATGCCTATACGACCGTGACCGCGCTGGACAAGAAGACGCGGCGGGAAGAGATCGCGCGCCTGCTGGCCGGCGCCACCATCACCGAAGAAGCCCGCGCCGCCGCCGACAAGCTGCTGGCAGAGGCGCGATGAACGCCGTCCAATTGCGTCCCCCTTCCCCCCTTGTGGGGGAAGGATGCGAAGCCTCAGCGAGCGGCAGCGAGCTTAGGCGGAGCTGGATGGGGGGTGCCGCCGCACGACCGGCGGTAGATGGAACACCTTCGGACCTTTGCACCTGCAGACCTGCGCGTTCGTCAGTCCTTCATTCGTTCGTGCGGCGGCACCCCCCATCCCAACCTTCCCCCACAAGGGGGGAAGGGGCTTGCGCTGCGGCTTCGGTGCCTCAGCGACTCCTGACACAGTCGTCAC
>DASYRS010000548.1:0-2235 GCA_036004205.1 Dongiaceae bacterium | reverse complement strand
GCCGGGTCTGTCAGCACCGCCGGATCGATGAAGAAGCTGACCGGCATCTCCACCCGCTGGCCGGGCTGCAGAGTCTGCTCCTTGAAGCAGAAGCATTCGATCTTGGTGAAATAGGCGCCGAACATATCGGGCGACACGTTGAAGGTGGCGCGCCCGGTCACCGGCTTCGATTCCAGATTCTCGGCAACGTAGTAAGCCAGCTTGTTCTCGCCCACCTTCAGTTCGAGATTGCGCTGCATCGGCTGGAACCGCCAGCCGAGCCCGCCCGCCACGTCGGCGGTGAAGGTGACGCGCACCACGCGGTCTGAAATCTCGGTCGGCGCGACCGAGGCGCGCTGCGGCGTCCCTTCGAACCCGGTCGCCTCGCAGAACAGGCGATAGAGCGGCACGGAGGCGTAGGCGAGGCCGGTCATGCCCGCGACCACCCCGACCAGGATCATGAGCAGGTTGAGATTGCGGCGCTGCAGCGCGGGAGCGGCCATGGATCAGCCCCCCTTCATCCGCACGATGGTAACGATGTAGACGATCACCACGAAGGCCGCGAGCGCCAGGAAGATCGCCCAGTTGCGCGCGCGCTGGCGGCGCTGCCGCTCATCGGTCGGCGGCGTCTGGCCTTGGTTGATCTGACGCGCGTTCATGAGCCGAGCAGCTCCAGGAGGCCCGGCGCGCGGTCGAGGACCAGCGCCGCGAAGTGCCCGAACAGATAGACCAGCGAAAAGCCGAACATCGCCTTGGCCGCGCGATGGCCTTCACGCTCGCGCAGGACGGCGATGGCGTGGCCGATGAAGGCGACATTGAGCCCGACCGCGACGGCGGCATAGATCCACCCCGCGACGCCGAGCCACGCCGGCACCAGGGCGATCGGCGCCAGCAGCAGGGTATAGACGAGCATCTGGCGCTTGGTCGCGCGCTGGCCGGCCACCACCGGCATCATCGGCACGCCGGCCTTTGCATAGTCGCCCTCGCGGAACAGCGACAGCGCCCAGAAATGCGGCGGCGTCCACATGAAGATCAGCAGGAAGAGCGAGATCGAGGCGAGGCTGATGTCGCCGGTCACCGCCGCCCAGCCGATCATCGGCGGAAAGGCGCCGGCCGCGCCGCCGATCACGATGTTCTGCGGCGTGCGGCGCTTCAGCCACATCGTATAGATCACGATATAGAAGAAGATCGTGAAGGCCAGCAGGCCCGCCGCCATCCAGTTGACCGCGATGCCCATCAGCATGACCGAGAACACGGCAAGGACGCCGCCGAAGGTCAAGGCGGCGTCCGGCTCGACCGCGCCGCGCGGAATCGGGCGGCCGCAGGTGCGGTTCATGATCGCGTCGATGTCGCGGTCGTACCACATGTTGATGGCGCCCGAGGCGCCGGCACCGACCGCGATGCACAGGACGGCGACCGCGCCGATCAGCGGGTGGATCTCGCCCGGCGCCACCGCCAGCCCGGCGAAGCCCGAGAACACCACCAGCGACATCACTCGCGGCTTCAGCAGCGCGATGTAGTCGCGGATGCTGCCGCCGGCGCTTGTCAGGCTGGCCTGCTCGCTGAGCATTGATGGGGCGACGCGAGTCATGCAGTCAGGTGTCTCTCATTGGGACGAATGCAGGATGGCCCCGCATTCGTCCTTGTCCTTGGCCTTAGTGGGCTTCGCTCTTGATCTGCGGCAGATCGTTGAAGGTGTGGAACGGCGGCGGCGAGCTCAGGGTCCATTCCAAAGTCGTCGCGCCGACGCCCCACGGATTATCGGCGGCCTTGCGGCCGGCGAACAGCGTGTAGAGCGCCACGCCCACGAACCACACGGTCGCGGCGGCCGAAATGAACGCACCGATCGACGAGATGTGGTTCCAGAAGGCGAACGCCTCCGGATAGTCGGGATAGCGCCGCGGCATGCCCTGCAGGCCGAGGAAGTGCTGCGGGAAGAAAGTCAGGTTGACGCCGATGAACGTCACCCAGAAATGGATCTTGCCCGCCCATTCCGGATACTGCCGGCCCGACATCTTGCCGATCCAGTAGTAGAAGCCGCAGAAGATCGCGAACACCGCGCCGAGGCTGAGCACATAGTGGAAATGCGCCACCACGTAGTAGGTGTCGTGGAACGCCACGTCGATCGGCGCGTTGGCGAGCACCACGCCGGTGACGCCGCCGAGCGTGAACAGGAAGATGAGGCCGACGGCCCACAGCATGGGCGTGTCGAAGCGGATCGAGCCGCCCCACATGGTCGCGATCCAGGAGAAGATT
>DASYRS010000547.1:0-3300 GCA_036004205.1 Dongiaceae bacterium | reverse complement strand
ATCTTCCCTGAACCTGCGCTCCAGGTCGTCGATCCCGCGCTCGAGCGAGAATTCCCGGCGCACGCGCTGGAAGCCGGCTTCCGCCAGGCGCATGCGCAGCTCCGCGTCGCGCATCAGGCGCAGCAGCGCACCCGACAGATTCTCCGGCGCGCTCGGCGGCACCAGCAATCCGGTCTCGCCCGGCACCACCAGTTCCGCGATGCCGGCAAGGCTGGTCGCGACCACCGCCAGCTTCTGGCTCTGCGCCTCCATCAGCACGTTGGGCAAGCCGTCGCGGTCGCCGTCGCCGGCGACGCAGCTTGCCAGCACGAAGATATCCGCGGCGCGATAGGCATCCAGCACCATCTCCTGCGGCGCGGCGCCCTGCCAGGTGATCAATTTCGCGATCTGCAAGGTCTCGGCCAGGCTCTTGAGGTCATCGAGCATCGGCCCGCCGCCGATGTGATGAAAGCGCCAATCCGCTTCCTTCGGCAATAGGGCCAGGGCCTGCAGCAGATCGGCATAGCCTTTTTTCGGCACCGCGCGACCGACCGACAGGATGCGCAGCGGCGCCTTCAGGTCGCGCTGGCGGTGCGGCGGCTCGGGAAAGCGCGCGAAATCGAGGCCGTGATAGACGAGGTGAATCTTGTGGCGGTCAGCCGGCCTGGCGATCTCGCGCAGATGCTCATAGCCATCGCGCGTGCAGGTCACCAGCCAGTCGAGCGTCGCCAGCTTTTCCCGCTTGTCCCAGTCGGGCGAGGTCCAGATGTCCTTGGCATGGGCCGAGCAGCTCCAGCGCATGCCGGTGATGAGGTGCGCGTAATAGGTCGCGGAGGCCGGCGTGTGCAGGAAATGCGCATGCAGCCGGGTCGCATCCCTGGGCAGCTCCGCCACCATCACGCAGGCCTGGCCGAAGCGGCGCGCGCGGTTGGGCGTCGGATCGCGCAGCAAGTCGCGGATCCATTGGCCGAAGGCGCGCCAGTAGCCCGGCCGCCAGCTCGCCTTGAACCAGGAGCGCAGCACGCGCACCGGCTCCTGGTAGAGATATTCCGGCAGATAGCTGACTTTCGCCGCGATCTCGCGATGCACCGGATGCACATGCTTGTCGGTCGGGAAGCGCAAGCTGACGATATCGATCGCGAACCCGCGCCGCTCCAGCGCGTGAATCTCCTGCGCGATGAAAGTCTCCGACAAACGCGGATAGCCTTTGAGGATGAAGATCAGGCGGGACACTGGGCAATCACTCTCACTGTCATCCCGGCCAAGCCGCGCAGCGGCGCGAGCCGGGACCCATGCGGCCCATCCGTGCGCTCCAACGGTCGCATGGGCCCCGGCTCAAGGCCGGGGTGACAGTAAGGGGGCGCATGGTGCGAGTATGGTCGCTCTTACCGCGGCTTGCGGCCGGCGAGGCGCGTCAGGCGGGAGCGGCCATTGCCATTGCCGTTGCCAGTGCGCTCGGCGCGTTCGCCGCTGCGCTCGGCCTTGCGCACGCGCTCGACCGCGTGATTGACGAGGCGGTTGAGGTTCTCCAGCCCGTCCATCAGGCCCGGCACCACCACGTCGCTCGGCAGCGCCTGCTGCGGCAGCTGGCGCAGCGCCGTCGCCATGCGCTTCCAGTCGCGCACGTCGTCGTCCGTCAGCATGGACGAGAGGCCAAGCTCTTCCGCCCGCTTGGCGCGGATGAACTGCTCCATGCGCGGCTGGGTGCGCGGCACGATCACCGCGCGCTTGTCGAAGGAGAGGATCTCGCAGAAGGTGTTGTAGCCGCCCATCGCGACCACGCCGATGGCGCGCGCCATCAGATGCTCGATCTGCGCATCGAAGGTGATGGCCTCGACATTCGGCAGTTTGTTGGCGCGCTGGATGAATTCGGCCTGGCGGTCGGAATGCATGAAGGGACCGAGTACCAGCAAGGCCGGATTGGGCAGCGCCTTGTCGTTCTCGTAGGCGCGCAGCACCCAGTCGATCACTTCCTCGCCGTCGCCGCCGCCGCCGGTGGTGACCAGCAGGTAGGGCGGTTCGATTTTCTGCAGCGTCCAATGCGCCGGCGTGCCGTGCGGCAGGGTGCGATGCAGATAGCCGGTATAGGTCATCTTGCGCCGGACCGATTTCGGCAGCTCGATGCCCTCGAGCGGATCGCAGATCTGCGGCAGGCCGTAGACCCAGATCGAATCGTAGAGGTCGCGCAGCGCCGGCACCGCCTTCTTGCGCTCCCATTCCGGGATCAGGTGGACGGGATCGTCCATGATGTCGCGCAGGCCCAGCACCAGGTGCGTGCCGCGCTCCTTCAGCATCTTCAGCGTCTTGTGCACTTCGCCGCGCAGGCCCAGCGGCTCCTTGTCCACGATGAAGATGTCGGGGTCGAAAATGTCGGCGGTGTGCTGGATGATGGAATCGCGCATCGCCAGCGTCTCGTCGATGTCGATCAAGAGGCTCAAGGGCGTGTAATCGCCCGAGCGCAGCTTGATCACCCCCGGGATGCGCACGAAATCGACCCGCGCCCGGAAATTGAAGCTGCCGATGATGGGCGAGCCGGTCAGGATGATGACCGACATGTCCTTGTTCTGGTCGACCAGGGAGTGGGCGATGGTCAGGCAGCGCCTGAGATGGCCCAATCCGAACGTGTCATGCGAATAGATGAGGACGCGCACGTCCCGGTTCTTGGTTTCGTTATCGGACACGCGCCTTATCCCCCAACAGCGGCGAGCGGGCCAAGTATGGCATAGGGTCTTTACCGAACAAAAGTATGAACCGGTTACATGGCGCGCCATCCCCGGAGCGCCAAGTTAAGTTTTTAAGATACTGATCTGACACGGTATTTCCGGAACAACCCGCCATGACAGACCGGATTCCTGTGGCACAAAACTGTGTTGGCTGTGGCGGGCAAGTGACAGCCGTCGGGCGCCAAAGTCGGGGAAACGAAGAAGTCCATACCATTCTGACTTCTGGCTTCCGCCACTCGCCGCCTCCACCTATTGTCCCGAAACGTAACGAAATCAAGTGACCGGCGCATGCCGGTGTGGGGCCGGGGCATGGAACACAATCTCTTTCGCTACATCTGGCGCAATAGCTGGCGCGACCAGTCGTTAATCCTGGTCGTGGTCGCGGTGTCCTACATCTTCTATTTCGTTTCGCTCGACCTGCCCAAACAGATCGTGAACCGGGCGATCCAGGGGGAAGCATTTGTAGGCGGCAAGACGACCGCGCAGTTCCTGAATCTGTCGCTGGGGCCGATCGATTGGCTCGGCATCCCGGAAATGAACCTGTTCAAGGGCTTTGATCTGGACCAACTGTCCTATCTGGTGGCCCTATGTTTCTCGT
>DASYRS010000546.1:0-4640 GCA_036004205.1 Dongiaceae bacterium | reverse complement strand
CGGCAGCTTGCGCCACAGCACGGGTGAAAGGGTGAATCCGACCAGATAGTCGAGCGCGCGGCGCGCCAGGTAGGCATCGACCAATTCCTGATCGATCTTGCGCGGGTTATTGATGGCATCGAGCACGGCGCGCTTGGTGATCTCGTTGAAGGCGACCCGCTCGAACGGCACCTTGCCGAGGCCGCGCTTGCCCTTCAGCGCCTCGACGATGTGCCAGGAGATGGCCTCGCCCTCGCGATCCGGGTCGGTCGCCAGGATCAGCATCTCTGCGTCCTTGACCGCGTCGGCGATTTCCTTGAGCTGCTTCTGCCCGCGGCCCTCGACCTGCCAATTCATGGCAAAGTCGTTCTCCGGCTCCACCGAGCCATCCTTCGAGGGCAGGTCGCGCACATGGCCGAACGAGGCCAGCACGCGGTAATCGCGCCCCAGGTATTTGTTGATGGTCTTGGCTTTGGCCGGCGATTCGACGACGACGACTTTCATAAGTCTCTTGCGGCTCTCTAATGTCATTTTGGCCACCGACAGCCGCCGCCGGTTGCCCCACAAACCCGAGTTCAGGGAGCGGCCAGCAGCGAAACGCGATTGCCGGGGTGGCGTTCCAGGCGACCAGCGAGGTCGAGTTCCAGGAGCACCTGCCCGATAACGGGCGGTGAGGATTGGCACTGTCGGAGCAATTCGTCAACCGCGACAGGACTGGGGCCCAGCCGGTCGAGAACGTCGCGGCGGATCCTGTCGACATCTTTCTCTACCGTAATATCAATGGGTTGGTCGATTTCGCTCAAGGGCTGGTCGACCTCTATAGATTGGTGCCCCAGACCGGTTAAGATTTCCAGAATCTGGTCCGCGTCTTCAATTAGGGCGGCACCTTCGCGGATCAAGCGGTTCGCGCCGCGGCATCTTGGATCGAGCGGAGAGCCGGGAACCGCCATCACTTCACGCCCCTGTTCGGCCGCCATCCGGGCGGTGATGAGCGAGCCGGAACGCAGCGCCGCCTCCACCACCACGACCCCTTTGCTAAGGCCTGAGATGATCCGGTTGCGGCGCGGGAAATGGATATCCCGCGGCTTGAAGCCGGGCGGCATTTCCGAAACCACCAGCCCGTCCGCCAGGATCCGCTCGCGCAGGGCGGCATTCTCCTGCGGATAGATATTGTCGACGCCGCCGGCCACCACGGCGATGGTGCCGGCCTTGCCGGGCCCGGCGGAGAGGGCGCCCAGATGCGCCGCCCCGTCGATCCCGCGCGCAAGGCCGGAGACCACGCACCAGCCGGCCGCCGCCAACCCCTGCGCCAGGTCGCGCGCCAGCTTCTGCCCGTTGCCCGACGCGTTGCGAGCGCCGACGATCGCAACGCATGGCTGCGCCAACCGCGCCGTGTCACCCAGCAGGATGACGCAAGGCGGCGCATCCTCGATCGCCGCCAACGCCAGCGGATAGGCCGGCTCGCCGAGGAAGATGTAGCGCGCGCCGAGCTTGGCGGCGTCCGCGAGTTCGGTTTCGATCTCCTTGATGGGTGCCGCCACCAGCGGCCGCGCCCGCCCGCCACGCTTCGCCAGCTCCGGCAGCCGCGCCAGCGCCTCGCCGGCCGATCCGAAACGATGGACCAGCCGCCGATAGTTCGCAGTGCCGACCTGATCACTGCGCGCGAGGCGCAGGCAGTCGAAGCGGTCCTGTTCGGTGAGGGCGCGCGGTTTCATACCGCAACGCTAGAGAACGATCCGTAGAATTGCAACTCAGTGCGAATCAACCGCTCGCAGCCTTCTTCATCCGTCGCAGCACCGCATCCAGCGCCTCGGAAAGCGCGGTCAGTGCGCCGCGCTCCTTTAGATGCGCCATCACTTGTTCGTTGATGCCGCCGCGCGTGGCGAACTCGCCGGCCAGCGCGGCGAAGTTGTGCTGCTTCTCCCGCACGGCGATGTTGGCAAGGCCCTGGAACACGGTCGCGACATAGGTGCGGGCGACTTCGCCCGGCACATCATGGCGGGCGAGCCAGCCGGCGATCTCATCTGCGAACGCGAAATAGGGCGCCATGGTCGCGGTCGCGGCGCTGAAGGCGCTGAACTGATCCGCGCTGGTTGCTTCGATCGCCGTGCCCAGGCGATCGAACAACGCGGCGGCCACCGGGTCCGGCGGGTAGATTGCCGTCGGCCCGCACCGATCGGCGACGATCGGGATCGGGATCGCGCGCGTCACCTTGGCCGCAGGCGCCACCAGGGCGCGGACTTTCTCCAACGGTGTGATCGCCATCAGGCTGATCACGTGATGGTCGGCGCGGAACTTGAGCTCGGAGAGCACCTCGACCGCGACCTGCGGGCGGACCGCCAGCATCACGATTTCGCTGCCGTCGAGCACCGCCTGGTTGGACGCGGCGATGATGACGTTCGGAAACCTTGCGGCGAGGGCGGCGGCCACGCCGGCATTGCGCGGTGAGACCAGGATCGAATCCTCGCCGGCACCGGATGCGTTGAGCCCGGTCACGATCGCCGCGGTGATCGCCCCGGTACCGACAAATCCCAGTTTCATGATCGCCCTTTGCCGCGCGCTACTTTTCGACCGCGCCGCCGCTCTCGGCCCAATCCTTGAAGGCGCCGAGGTTGCGCACGTCCTTGAAGCCGAGGTCCTTCAGCGCCTTGCCCGACAGCGCCGAGCGACCGCCCGAGGCGCAGTAGAGGATGACGGTCTTGTTCGGATCGAACGCCGGATCGTGATAGGGCGATTTCGGGTCGGCCTTGAATTCCAGCATGCCGCGCGAGACATGGACCGCGCCCTTCACCTTGCCGCTCGCCTGCAGCTCCGGCGCGTCGCGCACGTCGACGATCAGCGCGCCCTTCGATTGAAGCTGCGCGGCTTCCTGCGGCGAGATCGCAGGCACCACGGCCTTGGCCGCGGCTACGAGTTCCATGATGGATTGGGTCATTGCGTCCTCCTTCGCCAAACGCTGGTCCGCGCCGGTCCATATTATCTATGGCCGGAGGGCGCGTGAAGCGGTCACCGCGCCAAAGGATAGACCAGCTCGAACCGCTCGCACACGATCGGCATGTCCAGCGATACGATGCGGCCAAGCTCCGCGCAACGGCGGCTGAAATAGGCCCAGTGAACCTCGCGCCATTCATTCAGCGGATCGCGCGCATAACCTTCCGCGCGCGCGAAATCCTCGTCCACATCGCCGTAGCGCACGACGTCGACCCGCCGCGTCGCCAGCACGGCGCGCGGCGCGCCCGCCCAATCGGTGACGATGGCGACATCCCCTGCTTGCGGCAGCCGCGAGTCATAATCCCAGCGCAGCGAAGCCGTGGCCTGGTTGCGGCCGGCCAGGGTTTCGGCCAGCACGTGGTCGCACAGTTCCTGGCTGTCGCCGAACGAGAAGATCGTGAATTCGGATTCGGGATCGAGCTCCGGCGTTGCCGCTGCGGCATCGCACCAGAAGGCTTCGATCGCCGGCGTGCGCTTCGGACGGAAAGACATCGGCTATTGCGTCGGCGCCGCCGCTTCTTTCTTCTTGCCGATCTTCGGCTCTTCGCCCTTGAGCAGGCGGCGGATGTTCTCGTGGTGGCGGATCCACACCAGCACGGCCGCGAAGGCGGCGAGCCAGGCTTGCGGCACCGTCCCCAGCCAGAGCGCGAGGAACGGCGACGCGGCCGCCGCGACCAAAGCGGAGAGCGACGAATAGCGGAACAGCACGGCCATCACGAACCACACGATGCACGCACCGAGCCCGACCATCCAGTTGACCGCGATCAAGGTGCCGAGCTTGGTGGCGACGCCCTTGCCGCCCTTGAACTTCAGCCACACCGGGAACTGGTGGCCGAGGATCGCCGCGCCGCCGGCGATCACGGTCAGGTCCTCGCTGACCAGGCGCGCGATCAGCACCGCGACCGCGCCCTTGCCGCCATCCAGCAGCAGGGTCGCGAGCGCGAGATCCTTGCGCCCGGTGCGCAGCACGTTGGTGGCGCCGATATTGCCCGAGCCGATGCTGCGGATGTCGCCGAGGCCGGCGAGCTTGGTCAGCAGCAGGCCGAACGGGATCGAGCCGAGCAGGTAGCCGAGCAGGGCAGCCAGGACGTGCGGAAGACCGAATTCGCTCATGCCCGCTCACCCTCCAGCGCGAAGACCGGCCGACCATCGACGTAGGTCTTGAGCACGATGCCCTGGACCGGACGGCCGTCATAGGGCGAGTTCTTGGACTTGCTGCGGAACTTCGCGACGTCGATGCGATAGGGCCGCTCGATATCCAGCAGCACCATGTCGGCCGGCGCACCCTTGGCGAGGCGCCCCTGCGGCAGGCCGAGAATGTCCGCCGGCCGGCTGGTCAGGCAGCGCAGGGCGGCGAGCAGGGTCATGGCGCCCTTGTGATGGGGCTCCAGCGCGATCGGCAGCAGGGTCTCCAGCCCGATGATTCCCGGCTCCGCTTGGGCGAAGGGCACGCGCTTGCTCTCCACATCGTGCGGCGCGTGATCGCTGGCAATGCAGTCGATGACGCCGTCCGCCAGGCCCGCCGCGATCGCGCGCCGGTCCGCCTCGCCGCGCAACGGCGGCGACAATTTGGCGAAGGTGCGGTAGTCGCCGATCTCGTTCTCGTTGAGCGAGAAATAGGGTGGGGCGGTATCGCAGGTGACGCGCACGCCCTCCTGCTTGGCCTTGCG
>DASYRS010000545.1:0-3290 GCA_036004205.1 Dongiaceae bacterium | reverse complement strand
ACGACGTTTGCCACGGGCCATCCTCTCTCGCGACTTCAGCGATCCGCCATCAGGCGCCGGATCCGCTCCGCGACCTCCGCCAATTGCGCGCGTGGCAGCGGCGGAAACTCCCGGCTGACGATGCGCGTGAAGCCGTTCGGCATCTTCTCTTCCACGATCTCGCCCCGGATCATCTGATCGTTCAGCGCATCGCCCGCCAGATGCGGCGCCAGATGGACATGCAGATGCGGCACGCCATCGCCGAAGATGTAGACATACACGATCCCGACGCCGGTCGATTCCTTGAGCACGCGCGTGCAGCGCGCCAGGACGGCGCCGAACGTGTCCGCCTCCGCGCCGTCGAGATCGGCGATGGAACCGATATGGCGCTTGGACTCCAGGTAGGCGAAGCCCGGCACCTCGGCGGCCAGGCCGACGGTGAGGCGCCAGAGCGGGTCTTCCCAGACCTGGGTTCGTTCAAGCTCTTCGTCGGCCGCCGCGCCGCGACAGATCGGGCAGTCGGGATTCGCCATCGGCCGGCTCCTCAATTGCGAGCGGCGGCGCCACCTTCATCGCCTGGGCGATCCGCGCGCTGTCCTTGGGCGTAATCTCGAACAATCCCAGGCGCAATTTCCAGCCCCAATTGCGCGTGGCCCGCGAGAATTCCAGCGCCTCCAGAAGCGGCAGGATGGAAGCGGGCCGCGCCGGCAGATAATCGACGTCGCGGCGGTAGGGGTGAAAATCCGCGCTCATCCGGACCTGATATGGCTCGCCCGCGCGCACGATCCCGAACGCGGTGAATTGCTGCAGCCGATCCTTGGCCCGAAAAGCGCCGGTCGGCGAATAGTAGATCACGCGATCGCCTGGCCGGATCTGCCGCAACGGCCCGCCTTTGCCATGGCAGACCTGCATGATGCCCGCAGCGACGCCCGTCGCCACATGCTCGGCGCTGGCGACGGCAATCCAGTGGCGGGGCGAGGATGAGTGATTCATGGCTAGCCTCCCTTGTGGGTGGAAGGAAGGCTAGCCGCCTGTGCTGCCAAATTTTGTCGGTAGGTGTGCGAGCGCGCCGTTCGTCCTGGACGCCGCCGCGGCGCCAGACGGACGATGGCGCAAGGCGGCAGCGCGAAGCCCGCAGAACACACCGAAGGAGGGTGACCGTTCGACGACGCGGCGCTCGAAGGTTTTACCGGCGTTGCCGGCAGTCGGGTCAATCGAGCCATTGCGAACGGTCACCTTGCTCTTCGGGGGATGAACTGTGCTGTCGGCTAGGCGAGTTCGATTGCCGGGTCGCCGGTAACCGCCTGCAGGAGCTGCGAGGGGGTGAACGGCTTCTGAACCACCGCGTCGGCGCCTAGTTTTTCAGCGACGTGCAGGAAATCCACCTGCAGGCGCGGAGAGCCGCCGGAGATCGCGACAACGCGCGGCTGCTTGGCCTGCGCCTTCGCCTCTCGCAGGACATCGATTCCGTCCTGGCGCGGCATGAAGATGTCGGTGACGATGACTTCCGGCTCGAGCGAGGAGCAGAGCTCGAGCCCTGCGCTGCCATCCCCGGCCTGCGCCACATGATAGCCCGCCCGCTTCAGCATCATCGCGATCAGGCAACGCACCTGCGGATCGTCGTCGATCACCACTGCCACCGCCATGATTCATCTCTCCTTTACCATGTGCCGGCCTGCCGGCTCCGGGTCGCTGTCGTGGCTCTGTTGTCGCAGAACCGCGGGCCGGCGTCGATTGAACGCACGGATGGTCGGGGCCGCCTTTCGTATGTGGCGGGCGGTCGCACCATACGAAAGTATGAGCCGCCATCCGGATGCTGAATTTCGCGGCCGCGATTAACGGCATAGAAGTCAATGCGGGGGCAATCTGCGCGGGGCGCGCAATTGCCTGGCAACGCATGCGATCGGAAAGGCCTTCCATGCAGTCCCCGACGTTCCTGGCGGAAGCGCTGACATTCATGAAGACGTGAAGGCAGCCGGGCGCGACCGATGTTCCGACCTTCCAAGACATTTCACAGAAATGCGTGGCTGCTGATCGCCATCGGCGTTTTCCTGACCGGCACCGCCGCCAGCGCCTTTCAGATCTGTCAGACCGAAGCGTGGTGGACCCTCACCGCCTTTCTGCTCGCGATCGGCGCCGGCATCGTCCTCATCATCGGCAACCTCATCAACACGCGGCGGATCCGCAGCCTGCTGTCGCAGCGCGAAGCCATCGAGCAGGCCCAGACCATGCAGCTCGCCGCGATCGAGAGCAGCGGCGAGGGCATCGTGACGTTCAACGCGAGAGGACGGCTCGGCTATTCCAACGAGGCGTTTCATCAGCTCATCGGGGACGATTACACTCGCACCCTCAACCTTCATTCGTGGCGGCAATTCCTGACCCGTAAGGGCGCGATGACGCTGATCCAGGGCCTGGCCCGTGCCGACCGCCGGTTGCCGTGGAAGGGCGAGCTGGCGGGGCTCACCCTCGGCGGCGCCGAGCGCGACTGGGAGGCCCATGTCATGCGGCGCAGCGGAGGCGGCTTCATCGCCGTTGTCCGTGACTTGAGCGACCGCAAGGCGGCGGAGCGGGAACGCAGCCTGCTGCAGCAGCAACTGCACCGGGTGGAGAAGATGGATGCCGTCGGCCGGCTGGCCGGCGGCGTGGCGCACGATTTCAACAACATCCTGGCCGCGATCCTGGGCTTCAGCTCGTTGCTCGATCTCGATCTCGAGGACCGGCCCGAGCAGCGCGGCATGGCGCAGCAGATCCTGGCGGCGGCCGAGCGCGGCAAGGAACTGGTGCAGGCCATCATGACCTTCAGCCGCATGGAAAAGTCGGAGCGCGCGATCGTCGAAGCCGGCGCCATCTGCCGGGAGGCGGCAAAGATGTCGGCCCTGTCCATGCCCAGCACGGCGACCTTCGAGACCGAAATCGAGCCGGGCCGCCTGGCCATCTTCGGCGATGCGGCGCAGCTCAACCGCGCGATCCTCAATCTGTGCATGAATGCCCGCGACGCGCTGGACGACAATCGCGGAACCGTCCGCCTCCAGCTCACCCGCGTCTCGGGCGACGACGCGCAGATTCCGCTGCTGGCGAACCGGGGGCCGTCGAATCCGGCGGCGGCACACGCGGCCGAGGTCAAGATTGAACCCGTCTCAGCCGAACGCACGCGGGCCTGGATCGGAGGCTCCGACAGGACGCGGGAGTTCTATGCCCGCATCCGCGTGACCGATGACGGCAGCGGCATCAGCCGCGGCATCATGGAAAGGATGTTCGATCCCTTCTTCACCACCAAGGATGTGGGACGTGGCACCGGATTGGGCCTTGCT
>DASYRS010000544.1:0-2633 GCA_036004205.1 Dongiaceae bacterium | reverse complement strand
GAACGTCGTCGCCGCCGCGAAATGGCGCTTGAACCAGGCGATGACGGAGCCGGTCGAGGTCTGGCCGCCTTCGATCACCGGCTTATCGGGATAGACCGCGTCCAGGTAGGTGCCCCAGATGCCACGCCCATGGACCGGATTGGCGGCGATGCCGAGATGCAGGTGCGACGAGCCGGTGATGAGCGCCATCTCGCCGGCCTCCGTCACGCCGAGGCCGATCATGCCGATGAAGGCGTCGGCACCGCCTTGCACCACCGGGATGCCGGGCGCGAGGCCTAGATGCGCGGCGGCCGAGCGGCTGAGTGAGTCGATGACGTCGCCCGGGCGCACGATCAGCGGGGGCCATTTTTGTTCGAGATCGGCGAGGCCGAGCGTGTCGAGCAGCGACAACGGCAGGCCGCCCTCGCGGCTCTGATAGTGCCAGCGCACCGCCATGTTGTTGAGCGAAGCGACCCAGCGTCCGGTCAGGCGCCAGTTGATGTAGTCCTGGTATTCGCAGATGCGCGCCGCGCGGGCGAACAGCTCCGGCTGGTTGCGCTTCATCCACAAGGATTTCGGGATCATCCATTCGGCGGAGACCGGGCCTTTTCCTGCGCTGTTGATGCGCAGGGCCGGATCGCCGCTGGCCGCGACATCGGCCGCCTCCCCGGCGGAGCGTACATCCATCCAGATCATGGCCGGCCGCAGCGGCGCACCCTCCGCATCCACCGCGACCACGGAGCAGCAGGTGGTATCGGCGCAGAGCGCAATCACCTGATCGGCGGCAATGCCGGCCTTCTGGACCGCGCCGCGCACCGCTTCGCCGAGGCAGCGCCACCAATCCTCGGGATTCTGTTCCGCCCAGCTCGGCTTGGGAAACTGGGTTTGATAGGCGCTGGCATGCGCGCCCTTGGGCCGCCCCTCCAGATCGAACACGATCGCCCGGATACTCTCCGTTCCGCCGTCGATGCCCAGCAAATAGGCCATGCCGCCCTGAGATCCTGTTCCAGCTGGGCGGCACTAAAGCACAGGGAGGCCGAAATGCAAAAGGTGCCCGCCCGCGATGTCAGTTGAAGAATTGCGCGTCGCCCGCGAACAGGCGCTTGGCAAAGGCGAAGGTGCGCCAGCGCGCGCGATAAAGGCCGAGATCAAGCTCCGGCGGCGCGGCCGCTTCGGGCATTTCCACTGTCATGCCGGGATCGACCAGCATGGCGGCGCCAAGGCTGGTGCCGAGCGCCTCCAGGCTCGGCCGCACCTGGCTTGCGGGGCGCAGCGCCGCGAGGGCCGTGACGTAGGTCTCGTTGGTGGCGAAGGGTCCTTCGAGCAGGATCGGCCCGCGCGCTCCGACCAGGTCCAGCAGCAGGTCGGTCATCAGCGCGCAATAGAGCGCGGCCAAGGTCGCGCGCCGCCACGGAATCGCGTCATTGCCGCCGGCATCGACAAACCGCCCGCGCGTGCCGGCAAAGGGACCGCCCTGGTCGGAGTAGGCGGGCAGGGCGAAGCAGGGATTGGCGGCGAGGTCGGCGAGGCGCTGCGCCGGCGGTTCCATTTCTTCGGCGGCGTCGCCCTTGATGATCTCGTATTCCCGCCCGCCCATGAAGCGCGCGCTCGCCACAAGGTTGCCCAACGCATCGACATTGCCGAGGCAATCGAGATGCTCGCCGTTCGCCGGCAGCGCGCCGCCCGCCACCAACAGGACGATCCAGGTGCCGGTCGAGGCGACGGTGAACGGCTCCTCGAGCCGCGAGCGCCAGCGCAGGAAGGTCGCGTTGCTGTCGTGGATGCCACAGCGCACGCGGCAATGCGGCGAAAGGCCGGTGCGCGTGGCGATCTCCGGCCGGATCGGGCCGAGCACGTCGCCGGCGCCGCGCAGCGGCGGCATCAGCGGGCGCCAGCCGGCCGCATCCACCAGCCTCGAGAAATCGCCTGCGCGCGGCCGCCACAGATCCGAATGGCAGCCGAGGGCGGTCAGCTCGTTGGCGGCAACGCCGCTCAGCAGGAAGGACCAGTATTGCGCATAGCCGACGACCGCCCGGGCGCGCGCGAATTCCGCGGGGAACTTGCGCTGCAGCCAATAGAGCTGGCGGCCGGTGTTGTGCCCGGTGGGCAGGCGCGGCGAGCCGGTGGCGGCGAAATCGCGCGCCAGCTTCTCGTATTCCGCGTCGAAATCGGAAATCTCCTGCTCGTAATCCAGCATCGGCACCGCGAGGCCGTTGTCGTCGATGACCGCCACGCTGGCGCCGTGGGCGACCGGGACGATGTCGGTGATGTTGGCCGTGCGCGCGAGGTCGGCGAACTGCCCCAGCGTCCAGTCCCAGATCCGATCGTTGGCGAGATGGAGATAGGGCGGCGCGGGGCGGGGCTCGTTATGCAGCTTCCGCTGCTCGGCGACCCGGCCACCGGCGACCAGGATCACCTTCACGTTGGTCTTGCCGACATCGAGAATTGCGATCGTGTCCATGGCCCAATGCTTGCCCGGATTCAGTCGGAAATGGACTTCCTTATTATCTTTGTATCTGATATCTTGATATAGAGACATAAAAATGGAAATTTCCCAAGACTTTATCGACCAGGCCTTGGCGGCAAGGCAAAAGGCCGGCCGGGGTATCCAGGTCGCGGACACCGCCGATCTGGCCCGGGTGGGTCGCCTTGCC
>DASYRS010000543.1:0-9344 GCA_036004205.1 Dongiaceae bacterium | reverse complement strand
CCCGCAGGACCGCTTGGTCGCACAGGCAGTCGAACAAGCCTTGATGTCCAAGATCGCGGTCATCGCGGCCGCCGGAAATGCCGGCCCGGGCGCTCCGCCCGCTTATCCGGCTGCGCAGGCCGGCGTCATCGCCGTCACCGCGACCGACAGCGTCGATCATCTATACCGCTACGCCAATCGCGGGCCCTATGTCACCTTGGCGGCTCCGGGCGTCGATATCCTGGTCGCTCGGCCCACGGGCTATGGCTACCTCTCCGGCACGTCGATGGCGACTGCCTATGTCAGCGGCCTGTCCGCGCTCATGATCTCGCGCGCCGGCGATCTGACCCCCACCCGGCTGCGCAGGCTGTTGGAGGAGACCGCCGCCGATCTGGGGCCGCCGGACCGCGATGCCGAGTTCGGCGCCGGCCGGGTGGACGCGATGGCTGCTTTCAACCACTTGGCAGCGAACTAAAGCTCCGGTCATGATGGCGCTCTTGCAGGCACCTTGCAGGACGCCATGATCGAGATCACCGCCCGCCCCCGCGCCTTTCCCCATAACGGCCTCACAAAAGGCGAGGTCGCGCTTGTTCTTATCGACATGCAGCGCGACTTCCTGGAGCCGGACGGCTATCTGGCAGCGATGGGCTATGACCTCGCCGGCGTGCGCGCTGCGATCGGGCCCGCCCGCCGCCTGCTCGCGGCGGCGCGCGGCGCCGGCCTCTGCATCCTGCACACGCGCCAGGGTTACCGGCCCGATCTGGCGGAAATGCCCGCGCACAAGCTTGCGCGGGTACAAGCGGGCCAATCGGCGATCGGCAAGCCGGGGCCGCTCGGCCGCTTTCTCATCCGCGGCGAGCCGGGATTTGAGATCATCGCCGATCTGGCGCCGGCACCCGGCGAATTCATCATCGACAAGACCGCGAACAGCGCGTTCTGGGGCACCGATCTTGCGGCGATTCTGGCTGCCCGCGGCATCCGCGCCTTGATCCTGGCCGGCGTTACCACCGATGTCTGCGTTCATTGCACCCTGCGCGAAGCCAATGATCGCGGCTTCGAGTGCCTGCTGGCGCGCGATGCGTGCGGGTCCGGCGACGCGGAGGCGCACCGCGCCGCCCTTCATATGGTGACGGTGGAGGATGGCGTGTTCGGCGTGCTGGCCGATGTCGATGCGATCGTCGCGGCGCTGGATCGCATGGATCGCGCGTTGGCCAAGCCGGTACCTGCCATTCCTGCGGCAGCGACGGCCACGCCGCCGGCCGAGCCACAGGACAATCTCGGCGACTGGTCGATCTGAGCGCAATCGGCTAAGCTCCGGTACGCTGCGGCAGAGTGGAGCCAGTCCAGGCATGTCGCGACCGACCAGCGTGTGCGCCAAGCGGATCCTGTTCGGCATCCTCGCCCTCGCGCTGCTTGCTGGCATGTCGCCGAAGCCGCCGGCCAAGACTATCGACGCCACGCCGGCGGCCTATCAGGCCTGGCGCAACGCGATCGTCCAGATCGGACCGAACGTTGTGGCGATGCATAGGCGAGGCATTTTCGGTCGCTTGCGCCACATCGAGACCATCTTCGCGGACATTCCCATCGGTGCGAAATTACCGGCAATCCTCTACCTGCACGATTGCCCCGGCCTGAAGATCGAGGCGATCCGCGATATCGACGAGTTGGCAGCCGTCGGCTTCGCGGTCTTCGCGCCGGACAGCTTTGACAGCCGCGATCGCAAATCCGACTGCGTGCGGTTTGAATTCGTCGCCGGCCTCAACCCCGATGCCTATGTGCAACGGCAATCGGAAATTCTGGTCGCCTTGACCGAAATGAAGAAGCTGCCCTGGATCGATTCTTCAGCGATCATTCTCTATGGGCTGGGCGAAGGCGCGCTGGCCGCGGCGAACTACACGGGCCACGATTTCCGCGGCGTCGTCCTGACCGGCTGGACCTGCGGTGCCGCGCAATATCCCGAAGACGTGGCCGGCCTGAAAACGCCGCCCGACATTCCCATCCTCGCATTGGTCTCGCGTTACGATCCCTGGTTCGACCGCGAAGGCCGCGCCGGCAATTGCGGCGTCTACATGGCCGGCCACAAATATGCCCAGTCCGTCGTGATCGAGAATCGCGGGCTCCATCACATCACCTGGATGGACGATCGTGCGAGCGAAGCGGTGCGGCGCTTCGTCAAGTCACTGATGCCGCCACAGCTCTGACTACGCCACCGGGCGCAGCCCCAGCAGCGCGCGGGCTTCCGTCGGCGTCGCGGGATGGCGGTCGTATTTTCCGCACAGATCGGCAACCCGCCTGACCAGCTCGGCATTGCTCGCCGCCAGGCGGCCCTTCTCGAAATAGACATTGTCCTCGAGGCCGGTGCGCGCGTGCCCGCCACGCTGCAAGGCCCAGTGATTGACATCGAGCTGGAACCGCCCGATGCCGGCGGCGGTCCAGGTCGCACCCGGCAATTGGTCGGCCAGTTCCTCAATCAGGAAATCGAGCAGCTTCTCGCGCACGGGCAGAGCATTCGGAATGCCCAGCACGAACTGGACATGGGCCGGCGCTTTCATCATGCCCTTCTCCACCAGCGTCTTGGCGTTGTAGAGCATCGCGGCATCGAAGATCTCCACTTCGGGCTTGACGTCGTTGGCAAGCATGTCCTTCGCCAGATCGTCGACCAATTGCGGCGGATTCTCGTAGATGATGGTGGCGAAATTGACCGAGCCGGTGGCGAGCGACGCCATGTCGGGCTTCAGCTTGATTGGGGCGCCGCGTTCGTCGGCCGCGCGGCCGCGGCCGCCGGTCGAAAACTGGATGATCATGCCGGGGCAGTGTTTCAGGATCCCCGCCTGCACTTCGCGGAAGCGCTCGATGTCGGAGCTGGATTTTCCCTGTTGGTCGCGGACATGGACATGCACCAGGCTGGCGCCGGCCTCATAGGCTTCGTGCGTGCTTTCCACCTGCTCCGCCGGATCGATCGGCAGGGCCGGGTTCTGTGCCTTGCCCGGTTGGCTGCCGGTGATCGCCACGGTGATGATGGCAGGCGTGCTCATGTTTCGAAGATCCTGTCGCGCTAGAAACGGCCGGTGATCGCGGTCCCGAGCAGCCGCCACACATCGAAGGGCGGCGCCGCGATCACCCTTGGGTCGAATGGATCGTAGGCTGCGCGCCGCAGCCGCTCAAGGTGCAGCGCGGCCAGCTTTGCCGTGAGGGTGAGAGGCCGGGCGCCGCGCGGAATGGGCCTGCGCCGTGCGGCATCGAGGTCGGTCTGCGCCTGCTTCGCCAGCGCGCCCAGGCAGGCCTGCAACGCCGGCTGCGGACGCAGATCGAACAGCGTGTCGAGATCGACGCTCGCCTGTGCGAGCGCCTCCGCCGGCAGCCGCACCCGGCGCCGTCGGGCGTCCAGCAGCACCGATCGCGCGCAGCCGATGGTGGCATAGGCCCGCCCGATTTCCGTGCTCGCCGCCGCCAGGGCGGGCTCGGCCGGATTCAGCCCCGCCACCTCCAGCGAGAGCCGGATGAGGTTTGCCGCCGTCGCATCGGCGCGGGACTCGAACGCCGCCTGAGTCGGCGCCCCGTCCGACTCCAACTCCTCTTCCCTGCCCGCGACCATCGCGAGCATCCGGTCGACCGATAGTCGATAGGCGCGAGTCGCGGCGGACAGAGCGTCGACGACCATATGCCGCCGCGTCGCGCCGCCGGCGCGAATCTCCTCCACCGCCTCGCGCCACCATTGGAGACGGACCAGTCCCAGCATCGACTCGCTGATTTCGCTGGACGCCCGCGCCAGTTCGAGGTTGAAGGCCGCGACCGCCGCCAAACCGTCGCGTACATTTGCCGGCGAGAATAACAGGGCGAGATAGCGGTCTCGATCCCCTTGCCGCACCTGGGCCAGACAATAGTCGTCATGCGCGGACAAGAATAAGCCCCAAAAAGCCTAGGGATTCCCACAAGTTCGTTGTCACAGATACCGCATTCTGTAAAATGCGGACACGGTCAACTGAGCTTCTGGGGTGGGGACATGGATAAATTCTTCGGCAATCTGCATCGTGTGCTGCTGGCGGGCCTGATCCTGGCGATTGTGGTCGCCATCATCCTTCATTTGGACCAGATCGGGTCGCATGCTTTCTGGGCCTTCGTGTTCCGCTGGATCCACGTCTGGTTCGGAATCCTGTGGATCGGCCTGCTCTACTACTTCAATTTCGTCCAGATCCCCTCGATGCCGAAAATCCCGGACGAGCAGAAGCCGGCCATCGGCAAGGTCATCGCACCGACTGCCTTGTTCTATTTCCGCTGGGCCGCTGCCGGCACCGTTCTGTTCGGCCTGATCACTGCGGGCATGAACCTGTATCTGGTGGAAGCCCTGACCTTCCAGGCCGGCTACCGCACGATCGGCCTCGGCATGTGGCTCGCGCTGATCATGGCGTTCAATGTCTGGTTCATCATCTGGCCGAACCAGAAAAAGGTTCTGGGCCTGGTCGATGCCGACGCCGACGCGAAGAAAAAGGCTGGCCGCACCGCCTTGTTCGCCTCGCGCACCAACACCATGCTGTCCATCGCCATGCTCTATTGCATGGTGGGCCAGCAGAATGTCGGATAAGGCGTTTCGCCTCCTGAATGAAGCGGGGCCCTCAGGGGCCCCGTTTTGTTTTGCGGCACCGTGCCTGTGACACCGGTCTCCTCTGAGGCCATCATGGCGAAGGTCGACAGCGGCCAGAGCGATCAAGCGCTGGCCGATGCGCGCCGCCTCACCGAACAGTCTCCTCAGGACCCGGCCGCATGGCGGGCCCTCGGCTACGTGCAGACGGGGCGCAAGGCGTTCAAGGAGGCGGAGCAGGCGCTGTTGCATGCGATCTCGCTCGCGCCCAAGGATGCCGTGTCGTGGGAGCATCTTGGCTGGCTCTACCGCCGGTCGGGCGACTTCGCGCGGTCGGTGTCGGCGCTGCGGGAATCGCTGGCCATCGACGGCGGCAAGGCGCGCCCGCGCATGATGCTGGCCAATTCTCTGGCCGACATGGGCAAGGCCAAGAAGGCAATCGCCGAGTATCAGCGGGTGCTGGAGCAGGAGCCGGACCATGTCCGCGCCCACAACAATCTCGCCAATCTGCTGGCGGAGAAGGGACACCTGAAGTCGGCGGCGGATCATTATGTTCGAGCTGCTGAACTCTCCGAGGAGCTCACCTATCGGATCAGCGCCGCCCACACCGCGCGGCGCATCGGCGATTGGGCCACGGTGGAGCGCCTTGAAGGCAATTTGCTGCAATCGCTGCGCGCCAACCGGCGCCCCCTGGATCGCGCGCAGCCCTTTCCCCTGCTCGCGATGCCGGGAGCGACCGCCGCTGATCAGCTTGCCGCCAGCCGTCAGATGGCGCGGGCCCATGCCGGTGTCGAGGCGGCGCCTTGCAAGGCGCCGGCAATCCTGGCGGCCCGGCGGCGCCTGCGCATCGGCTACGTCTCGTCCGATCTCCACAACCACGCCACCACCTACCTGCTGGTGGAAGCGCTGGAGCTGCACGATCGGGAGCGGTTCGAAATCGTCGGCTTCGACCACAGCGTCGATCATCGCGGCGCGTATCGCGATCGAATCCTCAAGGCCTTCGACCGCGTGGTGCCGATCGCCGGGCTCTCCGATGCGGAGGCGGCCCGCCGGATCGCGGCCGAGGACATCGCCATCGCAATCGACCTCAAAGGCTGGACGACGGGCGCGCGGCCGCAGATCCTCAGCCATCGGCCCGCGCCGGTGATCGCGCAATGGCTCGGCCATCCGGGCACCATGGGCGCCCCATGGATCGACTATGCCATCGTCGATCCAATCGTCGCGCCGCGGGGCAGCGAGGCGGAGTTCAGCGAAAAGCTGTTGCGTCTGCCCGATTGCTACCAGCCCAACGACCGCCGCCGCGCGATCGCACCCGCTCCGACGCGCGCGGATGCCGGCCTGCCGGAGGATGGCTTCGTCTATTGCTGCTTCAACCAATCCTTCAAGATCAACCGGGCCATGTTTGAGCTGTGGCTGGATCTGCTGCGCGCGACGCCCCGCGCGGTCCTATGGCTGAAGGACGATAATCGCTGGGCCACCGCCGCCTTCAAGGAGCAGGCCCGCGCCGGCGGTGTCGATCCCGCCCGGCTCATATTCGGCCGGAGCCTGCCGCTCGCGGCGCACCTAGCACGGCTGACGCTGGCGGATCTGGCGCTGGATTGCGCGCCGTACGGATCGCACACCACTGCGAGCGATGCCTTGTGGGCCGGCGTGCCACAGATCGCCTATCTGGCGGACACGTTCGCCGCGCGCGTCTCCGCCAGCCTGGTCAGCGCGATCGCGTTGCCTGAATTGATCGTCCGGTCTCCGGACGAGTATCGCGACCTCGCCTTACGGCTCGCGAGCGACCGCGCGGCACTGACGCAGCTCAAGGCCAAGCTCGCGGCAAACCGGCTGACGACGCCCTTGTTCGACAGCCGCCAATTCGTCCGCCATCTGGAGGCGGGCTATCAGGCTATCTGGCAACGCTGCGTCGCCGGCCTTCCGCCGGATCACATCGATGTCGCAAGCGACGGCTAGCGCCGCTCGAACACCACGATGCGGTTGCTGTTGGTGCCCTTGGCGTTGTTGTCCACACCCCAGCATTGCGCGGTCTTGGTGAAAGCCTGGCGGTTGATCATGACCGCGAGCGGCTCGAACGGCAGACCCTTTGCGGCCGACAGGACCGCGTGCTCCAGCGCCACTGTCCCGCCGCGCACTTCTCCGACCTCGAATGCAACCTTGCCGCCCGGCCGCACGATGCGGGCGAACTCCCGGAAGCAGGACGCGACGAAACCCTCCCAATCCGCCAGCGAACTGTGCAGCGTGATCGGCACCGCCTCCGGATCGATTCCCGCGAACCAGCAGCGCAGCCAATTGTCCGACGGATAATCGACCACATCCAGGAACGGCGGCGAGGTCACGATCAGGTCGACGCTGGCATCGGCGATATCCGGCGTTCGCTCGGCGGGAGCGGTCATGAGGCACGCTCCATCCCGCTGGAACTCCTGCGGCAGCGGCGCCTTCAACAGCGCCTTGGTCTTGCGCAGGACGATCTCGAATACGTCTCGCTTCGGCGGCACCTGCCCGCGCGCCTCGTTGATCTTGCGCTGCCGCACTGCCGAGGTCGCCTGGTTCGGCGGCAGGGTATAGACCGAGAAGAACCCGCTGGAATGGCCGGTCAGGCGATTGAGGCAGATCATCCGGATCCACGCATCGATCGAATCGCCCGCGTGATCCAGGAAATAGGTCCGGAGCCGTGCGATGTCATTCAGGGTATCGGAGTGATAAAAGGCCAACAGGTCGCCCGGTGCGTCGGCGACCGGCGGCAACGCGCATTCGAGGTCGCCCAGTCGCCTGGCCACATCGCCGATCGCGGGCGGATCGAGACGCGGCGCGATCAGCAGGCGGCTCAGCGGATTGACGTCGTTGCCGATCGCCCGGCGGCCGGTGAGCGCCGCCTCGACCGGCGTGGTCCCGCGCCCCGCGAACGGGTCATAGACGCGCTCGCCCGGGCGGGTGAACGCTTCGATGAAAAAGCGCGGCAATTGCGGCTTGAAGCAGGCGCGGTAGGAGATTTCGTGCAGCGGGTGCGCCTGACGCTGCCGGGCCGTCCAGAACTCGTTCTCGAAGACGGCAACGCCATCGATCTCGGCCTGGCGGGTCGCGGTCCCGAATGCGTCGTATCCGGCCAGCATTCCGGCAAACCTGCCGTCATCGCGCGCCGACGCCGGATGAGACGTGCCTTCCATGCCTGGATTACCCGCATTGCGACTCGATGCCGTCCGCGAGTGTGGCCGTAAGCGGCGGGGCCGACAAGCAGCTCCCGGCTACGCGACCGCGATCAGCGCCGCCGCCACCCGTCTGCCTTCCGCCATCAGCACATTATAGGTCCGGCAGGCGGCGCCGGTATCCATCGCCTCCACCACCACGCCGTCGGCCCGCAGCGCCTGGCGCAACGCACCGTCGATCCGCGTCATGCGCGCGCCGGTGCCGATCAGCAGCAGTTCCACGGTGCCGGCGTGAGCGGCGGCAGCGACGGCCTCCAGGCTGCCGGCGTTCAGCGCGCCGGCCTCGCCCACATTCCAGGCTGTGACCCTGTCGGGAAAGACGATGACGGAACCTTCGATGCGCTGGCCGGAAATGCGGAACCCGCCGTCGCCATAGCCATCGATGATCTGCTTGCCTTGGGGGATCAGCGGCGTGACGTCCATGCCTCTCTCCTTCCCCCCGATCGTTACCCGGAGCATTTTCCGCCGAAGTGGATGCCGGTTCGGCGAAGAAAATGCGACCAACCCATTGGCTCTACGCGCCGCGAGCGGCGCCCTTGCCGGTTTCCTTGGCGCCCTGGTCGTCGCCCCGGATCTTGGAATGCCGGAGGTTGAGCAACCCGGCCGCCGCGATGCAGATCGACGAATAGGTGCCGATCGTGATGCCCCAGATGAGGGCGATCGCAAAGCCGTGCAGCACCTCGCCGCCGAACAGGAACAACGCGATGACCGAGATCAAGGTCAGGCCGGCGGTCACCGTGGTGCGGCTCAAGGTCTCGTTGACGGAGAGATTGATCACGTCGCCCATCGGCATGGTCTTGTAGCGCCGCATCTCGAATCGGATGCGGTCGAACACGACGACCTTGTCGTTCACCGAATAGCCGGCCACGGTCAAGATCGCGGCGACGGTGGCGAGGTCGAACTGCAACCCGATCAGCGAGAACAGGCCCAGCGTCGTGACCACGTCGTGGATCATGGCGAGCAGGGCGTTGAGACCGAACTGCCACGCATACCGGATCCAGACGTAAGCGAAGATGCCGGCCATCGCGAGGCCGGCGGCAATGATCGCGTTCTTGACCAGCTCGCTGCCGACCTTCGGTCCGACCGTTTCGGTGCGGCGGTAGTCCCAGCCGTCGCCCAACGCCGTACGGACCTTGGAGATCGCCGTTTGCTGCCCCTCCTCCCCGCCTGACTGCTGCGGCAGACGGATCAGGACCGTGTTCGGGTCGCCGAAGGACTGCAGCGACACCTCGCCGACGCCCAGGCCACTGAGGCGCCCGCGCATGTCGGCCAGGTCGGGCGGCTGCGGAGCGCGCACCTCCATCAGGATGCCGCCCGCGAAATCGATGCCGAAATTGAGACCCTTGACGGCCAGGAGCCCGATCGAGCCCAGCGTCATGATCACCGCGAGCACGAAGGCGAGCCTGTGCCAGCGCATGAAATCGATGCGCGTGTTGGGACGAACCAGATGGATCGGCTTCCACATGATCGGCGGCTCTCCTAGAGCGGCAGCACTTTGGGCCGCGTGCGCCGCAGCCAGAACGAGGTCTGTAGCTGCGTCACCAGCAGCGCCGTGAACAGCGAGATGATGATGCCGA
>DASYRS010000542.1:0-4071 GCA_036004205.1 Dongiaceae bacterium | reverse complement strand
GATGCCAGCCTGCAGCCCAACGGCCGCATCACGCTATTCGACAATCTCGGCGGCTTTCGCGACGGCAACAGCGCACGGGTGCTGGAGGTCGATCCAAAGTCGGGCGGCGTCACGTGGAGCTACCAGGGCGACGAGGCCCATCCGTTCCACAGCCCCTTGCGCTCCTCCGCCGAGACGCTGCCCAACGGCAATGTGCTGATCACCGAATCCGACGGCGGCCGCCTGTTCGAGGTCACGCGCGCTGGCGAGATCGTATGGAGCTTCGTCAACCCCACCCGAGGCGGCGCGCATGGCGAGATGATCGCGATCGCGACCTGGGGCCAGCGCATCGATCCGGCCACGCTGGATCCGGATTTCCGCGCATTCCTCGGGACCAGGAAGGAGGCATCGAAATGAATCCGAAACCTCGGCGAGCCTTGCTCGCCATCGCTACCGCCACAATCGCCTTGGCGGCTTTTCCCGCTTTCGCCTATGTCGGGCCGGGAGCTGGGCTGACGTTGCTGGGCGCGCTGTGGGGCCTCGTCCTCGCGGTCGTCATGAGCGTCGGCTTTGTGATCCTGTGGCCGTTCCGGCGGCTGCTGCGCCGGAACAAGCGCGTGTGCTCGCCGCAGGATCGCCAGCAGGCAGCGGGCGATCTCGACACCGACGCGGAGCATTCGATGCTCGCCAATCCGTCGGACGATCGCGACCAACGGTCGGTGTAATGGGGCTGCTCGACCTGCCCGCGCCATTGTTCGATCTGGTGGATCGCAGCCTGCTCGGCCCGCTCCCGCCGCTGGCGCATTTGATCGTGTGGGCGATCGTCGGCGCCGTGCTGTCGCTCACGCTCTACCGCTGGCTGTCGCCGCAGCGCCGCATCGCCGAAGCCAAGGCGGCGGCGCAGATTGCGCGGCACCGCCTGAACGCCCATGAGGGCGATCTGGAGAGCGCGCTGCCGCTGATGCGGCAATCGATGGCGCTGGCGCTGCGCCATGTCGGGCTGGTGTTTCCGGCGGCGATCGTTGCCTCCCTGCCGGTGCTGGCGCTGCTGGTCTGGCTCGACGGCGCCTATGGCTACCAGTTTCCGGCGGGGCAGCGGACGCCAACGGTCGCGGTCGAACCGCAGGCCTACACGGCGCAATGGCAGCCAAACCCGGCCGGCGGCCAGATCGCGCTGCGCGACCGGCAGGGGAGCGAGGTTGCGCGCCTGACCTTGGCGGAGCCAATCACCCGCATCGAAAAGCGCCATTGGTGGAACGTCATCCTCGGCAATCCCGCCGGCTACCTGCCGGCGGAAGGGCCGATCGACGGTGTGACGATCGACCTTCCCGAACGTCAATACCTGTCGGTCGGCCCGGAGTGGCTGCGGTCCTGGCTCACCGTAGCGCTGTCGGCGCTGCTCATCACCTCCGTCCTCTTCATGCGCCTGGCGCGGATCGCCTGACATGGCCGCGGCGATGCGAAAGGGCTTCGAGGTCGCGCCCTGGATGGATCGCATGGGCGGTTTCATCGAACGTCACACCGGCTGGTGGATCAAGCTGGGCTCGCTCGAAACGACACTGCTGGACGGCGTGCTGTCGGAGGTGCGGATCGATCGGCCGATCTATGTGACCGGCCTTGCCCGTTCCGGCACGACCATCCTGCTGGAGGCCCTGGCGCGCCATCCCGACGTCGCGACCCACCGCTATCGCGATTTTCCGATGCTGTTCACGCCCTATCTGTGGAATCGCTGGCTCGATCTGGTGCCGCGCAAGCCGGAGCTGCCGGCCGAGCGCAGCCATGGCGACGGCATCGCGGTCACCTCGGAAAGCCCGGAGGCGTTCGAGGAATCGTTATGGATGGCGTTCTTCGCGGGTCGGCACGATGCCTTCGCCAGCGCCGTGCTGGACCGCGCCACGCGGCATCCGGAGTTCGAACGGTTCTATCGCGATCACATCCGCAAGCTGCTGGCGGTGCGCGGCGGACGCCGCTATGTGGCGAAGGGCAACTACAACGTCACGCGCATCGCCTATCTGGCGAAGTTGTTTCCCGACGCGCGCTTCGTCGTTCCGGTGCGCGATCCGGTCTGGCATGTCGCCTCGCTGATGAAGCAGCATCGGCTGTTCCTCGATGGCCAGCGCGGCAATCCGATGGCTGTCCGGCATCTGCGCCGCGTCGGCCATTTCGAGTTCGGCGAAGACCGGCGCCCGATCAACATCGCGGACGATGCGGCGACGGCGGAGATCGCCGCGCTTTGGGAGGCCGGCGAGGACGTGCGCGGCTGGGCGCGCTACTGGTCGCATCTGCACCGCTACCTCGCCGATCTGCTCGACGGCGATGCCAGCCTGCGGCCGTCCGTCCGGATCGTGCGCTACGAGGATCTCTGCAGCGCGCCGCGCGCGATCATGACGGAATTGTTGTCCCATTGCGGCTTGCCGGCAGGTTCGGCATTCCTGTCCGAGGCTGCGGGCCGTTTCCACCAGCCGACCTATTACCGGCCCCGGTTCAGTCCCGGCGAACTCGCCATCATCGCCGAGGAAACGACCGAAACCGCGCGCCGGTTCGGCTACGAGACGGACCATGTCGTCGCGCACAGGCGCAGCGCGCAATGAGCCGGGCCCGTCAGCGACCCGTCATCTTCGCTTCCTAAAGTCCCCGCGCGTATGGGGAGGTGAAGCATGATCTTGAAGCGCGCGATGCTGGGGCTGGTGGCGGCCTGTTTCCTGTCCGGCATGGCTTCGGCCGCGTTCGCCATCCGCGAGGAGGTGGTGGAAGAAGACCTGATCGCCCGGCTGCAGCATGGCGGCTATGTGGTGTATCTGCGGCATGCGCAGCGCTACAAGGGCCCGCCCGATCAGCTCTCTCCCGACAGTCCGCCGGCGGTCTTCGCGGATTGCGCGAACCAGCGTGACCTGACGCCATACGGCATCGGCCAGGCCGCGCTGCTCGGCGAGGATCTGCGCCGCGCGGGCGTGAAGGTGGGCCTCGTCCTGTCGCATCCGGAGTGCCGGGCGCGCGACACCGCCAACCTGGCGTTCGGAGGCGCCAGGCTCGACACCGGCCTGTTCTATCCGGACTTTGTCCGCAATCAGCTCGCCATCGCGCCCCTGCCGGGCACCAACACCGTTCTGGTCGGCGGCGAGAACGTCCTGCGCCAGATCGTCGGCTTCCAGATCGAACCGGCCGAAATGGCGATCTTCCGGCCCGACGGCCAGGGCGGAACTACTTTCGTCGGCCGTCTGAAGGTGGAGGACTGGTTCGACGACTGACGGCACGCGGAACGGCCGTTGCCGGGGCTCCATCCGCTCGGCCATAATGGGCAGTGGAGATCGGAGCCGCCGCCATGCCGTTGCAAGACCCGGACTGGCTCGCGCGATCGAGCGACGCCATCAAGCAGATCTACCGGTACTGGCGCTCGAAATGCGAAGGCGACCGGCTGCCCAAGCGGCGCGCCATCGACCCGGTCGAGATTCCGCGCTTGCTGCCGCAGATCACGATCGTCGAGGTGGTGCCGGACGAACGCCGCTATGTCTATCGCCTCGTCGGCACCACGGAGGTGGAGATCCGCGGCCGCGACCCGACCGGCAAATCGGTGCTGGAGGGCTTCTTCGGTCCATCGCTCGCCGATGCGCTCAGCTGCTACGACACCGTCGTGGCGACGCGCAGACCGCATTACGACGACGCGCCCTATATCACGCCGGACGGGCGATTCTCGGACGATGAGACAGTGTTCCTGCCGTTGTCGGAGGACGGCGAGACCGTGACCCGGATCCTGGTGTTCGGCACTTTTTCACCCGGGCCGAAACCGTAAAAGTCGCCTTGCGGGAGGCATTTGCCCTTCATTTTGGCGATTGGCGCCCAAAGTCGGTAACCATAAACTTCTTCTTAGTACTGCTTTTGCATGCTGCGAGCTGGACCGCCGGTCCTTCATAACCCGCACGTGGAAACGCAGCCATGCTCAAATCATCGCTTATTCTCGGAGCCGCCGCCGCGGCCGTCTCCATCGCCATCTCGACCGCCGCTCTGGCCGACGATGCCGAAATCAAGGCCAAAGCCAAGGACTACACCGAATCCCAGGTCGGCGAGTGGGTCGCTGATGCCGATGTGGTGGCT
>DASYRS010000541.1:0-5927 GCA_036004205.1 Dongiaceae bacterium | reverse complement strand
GTCGATCTCGGCCTTCGGCATCCTGCGCACGGCGAGCGGGAAGGCCAGGTTCTCCTCCACCGTCATGTGCGGGAACAGGGCATAGTTCTGGAACACCATGCCGATGTTGCGCTTGTGCGGCGCGAGGTTGTTGATCTCCTGTCCGTCCAGCTCGATGCGCCCGTGGGTCGGCACCTCGAACCCCGCCAGCATCATCAGAGTGGTGGTCTTGCCGGAACCGGACGGCCCGAGGAGCGTCAGGAACTCGCCCCGCTTGATGGCGAGGTTGAGGTCCTTCACCACCAGCGTCTCGCCGTCATAGGATTTCTGAACGTCGATGAAATTGACGAACGCGTTGCCGCTCGTGCTCATGAGCCTTAAGCCAACCCCTTCCCTGTCGGCCGGCACTTTCGACGATCGGCGGAACGTTTCATCTCGTTCTCGCCTCGACATGCCGGGCTTTTTGTAGGACCCCAATTCGGCCCTCAAGTCAATGCGGAAATTGTTTTGCGCGCTTATTCAGGCAAGAAGCGTGCCGCACCTGACCATCTGGTTAGTATGCTCCAGCACACTTGTCGGGCGACGCAGCGCGTCGCCGAGAGAGCGGAATGGGAATTTGATGATGCAGACAGCCGATCCGCATCGCGCGCCCATGGCCCCGTCGCACAAAATAGCGGCACGCGCCGGCGCGCAAACGATCACCGCGCCATCGCGCTCGGGCAAGTAATTCAGTACAGCTCGACTTCATCGCGCGAACGCTATTACCAACGACTTAAGTCAGACGAGTCGCGACACAGTAACCCCTTGCTACGAATAACAAAAGATCATTAATGAAACTGTGAAATAACGAACCCATATGGATGTCTTCGTGCGACACGTGGACCTTGATCTGCTGCGTACATTCCAGGCGGTGGTGGAGACCGGAAGCTTCGCCAGCGCAGCGGAGCAATTGGATTGCACGCAGCCGGCGGTAAGCCTGCAGGTGAAGCGGCTGGAGACTCTGTTCGGCCAGACGCTGGTCGAACGCGCCCGCCCGGCGCGCGCGACCGAACCGGGCCAGACCGTCCTTGGCTATGCGCGGCGCATGCTGCGCCTCAACGACGAATTGCTCGGACGGTTCGACGACGTGCGTCAGGGCGTCGTGCTGCGCGTCGGCATTCCCAATGACTTCTCGGTCGCGATGCTGCCGATGGCGCTCAGCCGCTTCGCGGCGAGCGAGCCCGGCATCATCCTCGACCTGCAATCCGATCTCAGCACGTCGCTGCTGGAAGGTTTGCGCACCGGGCAGTTCGACCTGGTGGTCGCGATGACCACGGAGCGCGTCAGCGACCTCGCGGTGAAGACCTGGAGCGAGCGGTTGGTCTGGATCGCCGCGCCCGATATGAAGCCGGCGGCCGACCGGCCATTGCCGCTGATCTGCTATCCCGAAGGCTGCGTCTACCGCGGGCGCATGCTGAAGCGCCTGGCGGAGGAAGGGATCAACTGGCGCATTGCCATGACGAGCTCGTCCTTCACCAGCATCATCGCCGCGGTCCAATCCGGCCTCGGTGCCTCCACCTTCGCGGAGAGCACAGCCCCGGCGGACCTGGTGGTGGAACGGCGCAAGCCGTGGCCCGACCTCGGCACGGTCAGCGTCGGGCTCTACCGTCACCCCGACAGCGGCAATGGCGGCGGACAGCGCCTGGCGGATTGTCTTCTGGAAAGCCTGGACACCGCCGAGCGCAAGCCGCGCCGGCGCGGGGACTAGACCTCAGCGAGCTATCCGCTTCGACGTTCAAGCAATTCAGCGCGCACCTGAGGATTGAAATATTCCCGCAGTTCGACGATGCGTCCGGCGCGCACGCGGATGATCTGCACGAACGGCATCCGCGACAGAGCCTGGTTGACCTCGATCGCCAACGTAAATTCCGCGATCACGACCTCCGCGTCGCTCGTCTCATGCAGCATGCCGTCGAAACCCGTGATCTCGACGCCTTTGCGGCGCGCTTCCTCCCAGAGTGGCGTCATCACTCGCCGAATCTCGTCACGACCTACGATGCGGCGCGGGCGGTCGGTGGCGAACGGAAACTCGTAGACGCAATCGTCGGCATAGAGCTGGAGTTGCGTTTCGCGATCGTCGCTGCGGATGCACGCGATCTGTCGATCGAACACGTCTCGCGGACTTGATGAAGCGCCGTGTGGCGACATTCATGCCTTCTGTCTCTCTGGAATGCGCGCCCGTGCGGTACCTTAGACCGCGATAGGCAGCGATAATTCGCGCCAGCAGGATTCGAGCGCGCGCACCAGCGCGTCGATCATCGCATCCTCGTGCAGCGGCGAGGGCGTGAAGCGCAGGCGCTCCGTCCCCTTTGGCACCGTCGGATAATTGATCGGCTGCGCGTAATGGCCGTGGACGCGCAGCAGGCGGTCGCTGATCGCCTTGCAGGCGCCGGCATCGCCCACCTTCACCGGCACGATGTGGCTGTCATTGGCCATCACCGGCAGGCCGATCGCGGCCAGCCGCCCCTTCAGCGTGTTGGCTCGCTCCTGGTGCCGCGCGCGCAAATTCTGCGCGCCGCGGATGACGGCGAGGCTGGCGCGCACCCCCGCGACGATGGCGGGCGGCAAGGCGGTGGTGAAGATGAAGCCAGGCGCATAGGAGCGCACGAAATCCACCAGGGAGGCGGAGCCGGCGATGTAGCCGCCGATCAGGCCGAAGGCCTTGGCGAAAGTGCCTTCGATCACGTCGATGCGGCCGGCGATGCGCTCGCGCTCCGCGATGCCGGCGCCGGCCTGGCCATACATGCCGACGGCGTGGACTTCGTCGAGATAGGTGAGGGCGCCGAATTCCCGCGCGACGTCGCAGATGGCGGCGACCGGCGCGATGTCGCCATCCATGGAATAGATCGATTCGAAGGCGACGATCTTCGGCCGCTTGGGCTCCGCCACCGCCATCAATTCGCGCAGGTGCTGGGCGTCGTTGTGGCGGAAGATATGATATTCCGCGCGGCTGTTGCGGATGCCGGCGATCATCGAAGCGTGGTTATGCGCGTCGGAATAGACGATGGCGTCCGGCAGGTGCCGCGCCAGTACGCCCAGGCTCGCCTCGTTCGAGACGAAGCCCGAGGTGAAGAGGAGGGCCGCTTCCTTGTCGTGCCAGGCGGCCAATTCGCGCTCCAGCAGCACGTGGCCGTGGGTGGTGCCCGAGATGTTGCGCGTGCCGCCCGCGCCCGCGCCCTGGCCGGCGATGGCGGCCTGCATCGCCGCGATCACGTCCGGATGCTGGCCGAGGCCGAGATAGTCGTTGGAGCACCAGATGGTGACTTCGCGCGCCGGCCCGTCCGGCCGCTCGCGCCACAGGGCCCGCGGATAGCGGCCGGTCTGGCGCTCCAGATCGGCGAACACCCGGTAGCGGCCTTCGGCTTTGAGATCGCCCAGCCGCTCGCGAAAAAACTGCTCGAAATCCATTGACACTGTGAAATCCCGCCCGGCATCCCGTCCCGGGCATTTTCAGTCCCTACAGTTCACAAACTATGAAGGGCTTTTCGCCCTCTGGCTATGCGCCGTTTGGGCGCATCTGCCGCTCGATCTCCCCAAACGGCATGGCCTCGGCCGCGAAGGAAAACGTTCCATGCTCGCGGATTTCCCGCGCCGCCCGGGCGAGGGCGCCGAGCGCCGCCCGCGCCAGCGACGAGCCGAGGCTGATCCGCTTCACACCCGCGTCGGCCAATTGTTGCACCGAGAAGCTGCCGCCGACCAGTCCCATGACGACATTGACTGGCCTCGAAACGCTGGAGCAGAGCGTGCGGATCTGTTCCAGCGTGGTGAGGCCCGGCGCATACAGCACCTCCGCCCCGGCCTGCTCGAAGGCCTGCAGGCGGCGAATCGTGTCGTCGAGGTCCGGCCGCCCGTGCAGGAAGTTCTCCGCCCGCGCGGTCAGCACGAACGGCACGGGCAGGGCGCGCGCCGCTTCCACCGCGGCCGCCACCCGCTCGACCGACAGCGCGAAATCGTAGATCGGGCGCGCCGGATCGCCGCTCGCATCCTCGATCGACCCGCCCGCCAGCCCGACGGCGGAGGCGGCGCGGATGGTTTCGGCGCAGGTCGCCGGATCGTCGCCGAACCCGTTCTCCAGGTCGGCGGAGACCGGCAGGTCGGTCGCCTCGACGATGGCGCGCGCATTGGCCAGCATCTCGGCGCGGCCGATCCCGCCGCCGCCGTCCCTGCGTCCGAGCGCGAAGGCATGCCCCGCGCTGGTGGTCGCCAATGCCTCGAAGCCGAACGCATTCAGCAGCAGCGTGGAGCCGGCGTCCCACGGGTTCGGAATCACGAACGCTCCCGGCCGCGCATGCAGGGCGCGGAAGGCGAGAGCTTTTTCGAGTTGGGTGGGCATGACTTGCACTCCCTCCAAATAAGAATCCCCGTCCCCCCTTGTGGGGGAAGGATGCGCAGGCTTAGCAAGGCAAAGCCGAGCTTAGCCGAAGCTGGATGGGGGGTCGCGCGGCGATAGCCGCGCGCGCTCGCGAGAGCGCCAAAAGTCTGGGCCGCGGCGCGGCATCGCCCCCCATCCCAACCTTCCCCCACAAGGCAGGGCAATCGCATATGAAGAAACCGCGCTGTGATCCCCTCCCCCATGTTGGGGGAGGAGGAACGATGCTCTGTTCGTCAAATGCGATTGCCCTGCCCCACGAGGGGGGAAGGGGCTTACCTTAAGGTAGCAAGGTGACAGAGTTGGCAGCAGCCTACGCCGCCGCCGGCAGGTGTCCTTCGCGCTTCAGCCAGGCTTGGGTGTCCGCGAGCGCCTTGGCGAAGCGGTCGAACAGGCTGTCGATCTCCGCCTCGGTCGCGACCATCGGCGGGCAGATGGCGAGCGAATCCGCCACCGGCCGCACGATCAGCCCGTGATCGTGCGCCAGGCGCACCAAGTTCGGTCCGACCAGCAGCAAAGAATCGAAGCTCTGTTTCGTCTTCTTGTCCTTCACCAGCTCGATCGCGCCGACCAGGCCGACGCCGCGGCATTCGCCCACCAGCGGATGATCCGCGAAGGAATGGAGCCGCTTCTGGAAATGCGGCGTCAGTTCGCGCACCCGCTCGACGATCCTCTTCTCCTCGTAGATCTTCAGCACCTCGAGCGCGCAGGCGGCCGAGGCCGGATGGCCGGAATAGGTGATGCCATGCGCGAACGAGATGTTCTTGTTGCTGTTGTCGCGCAGCGCCTCGTACACGCGCTGGTTCATCATGATCGCCGCGATCGGCATGAAGCCCGCCGACAATTGCTTCGCGGTCGTGAGGATGTCCGGCTTCATGCCGAAGGTCTGCGAGCCCCAGAAATTGCCGGTGCGCCCGAAGCCGCAGATGACTTCGTCCGCCACCAGCAGCACGTCGTATTTCCGGAGCACCGCCTGGATCTTCTCCCAGTAGGTGCGCGGCGGAACGATGACGCCGCCCGCGCCCATCACCGGCTCGGCGATCATCGCCGCGATGGTGTCCGGCCCTTCGGCCAGGATCAGCTTCTCCAGGCTCTCCGCGCAGCGCGTCGAGAACTGCTCTTCCGTCTCGCCCGCCTGGCCGAAGCGATAATGATGCGGGCAATCGGTGTGGAGGATGCCGGCGATCGGCAGATCGAAATCCTTGTGGATCGCGGGCAGGCCGGTCAGCGACCCCGCCGCGATGGTGACGCCGTGATAGGCCTTTACGCGCGAGATGAACTTCTTCTTCTGCGGCTTTCCAAGACCGTTGTTCAAATAGCGCACCATCTTGATGACGGTGTCGTTGGCCTCGGAGCCCGAGTTGCAGAAATAGACCTTGGACATCGGAACGGGGGCGAGGCCCACCAGCTTCTCCGCCAGCTCGACCGTCACCGCCGCCGTCTTCTGCGTGAAGGTGTGGTAGTAGGGCAGCACCTGCATCTGGGCGACGATCGCCTGCGTGATGCGCGGCACCTCGCCGAAGCCGAGCGAGCAGCACCA
>DASYRS010000540.1:0-13814 GCA_036004205.1 Dongiaceae bacterium | reverse complement strand
AGGAGTTCGGCCGCCGGCAGAAGCTGCTGGACCGCGCGCTGAAGCTGCTCAATCCGCGCGAGCGGCGCATCCTGTCGGAGCGGCGCCTCAAGGACGAGCCGACGACATTGGAGGACCTCTCCAAGGAGTTCGGCATCAGTCGCGAGCGCGTGCGCCAGATCGAGGTGCGCGCCTTCGACAAGGTCCAGCGCGCCATCCGCAACGCGGCCCTGGACGAGAAGCTGGCGACCAACTGACCGCTCTCATATCGACACCAATGCAAACCCGCGCTACCCGTTGGCGCGGGTTTTCCTTGTGTCGCGATACGCGCATCAAGGGTGCGTTGCGCCGGCGACCCGCCGCTCACCGACCTGGAGCGATCGTAGCTGGGCGGTCGTAACAGCGGCGTCGCCTCAGGGCTCCTTCGCCGCGACCACCTGGCCCCACTCTTCCGTCAACTGAGTCTGGTCGCGATGCACGCGGCGCATCCGCAACGCGGACTGCGCCTCGGCCAGCTTGGCGACCAGCGCGGGCATGGCGAGGAACAGCAGCCAGCCGCAGCCGGCGCCGCTGAAGGCGGCCAGCCAGCCGATGGAATCCTGCAGCACGATCGATACCACATCCAGGCTGTTCCCGAGGGTCAGCACCTGGTGCACGAAATAGAGCGCACCGACCAGGTTGAGGCTGAAGACGGTAAAGGTGAGATAGCGCGCCGGGCTGGCATCGACGATACGCGCCACCATGCTCGGCACCAGCGCCGCGACCAGCACGATCGCGAGCGGCGCCATCAAGGCGGCGGCCGGCAGCAACAGGACCAGCAGCAAGACCGGCTTGAAGCCCTTGGGTGTCGGTGCAGCCGGTGCCGGCGCTCCTGCGGGTGTTCCTTTGGCCACGATCAGTCCCTCACAATAAAGCGTAGACGCTGTAGGCCGCGACCGCCGCGCTGGCGACGAAAGCGGACGCGATGGCGGCGGCGCGCTGGCCGATCATCCGTGTGCGCTCCGGATGGGTGAGGCCGCCCTGCTCCAGCCATTTCTCCTCGCGCTTCAGCGCCACATAGGCGCGCTTGGCCGCGGTGAAGCCGAGGCTGTCCGAGCGGCGATACGGGCCGCTGGGATCGAACAACAGCGCCAGCCCGGAGAGATCGCCATCCTTGCCGAGCTTGTGCATCCGCCGCTCGGCGTCGGCGCGGGCGGTGGCATGGTGGAAGCTGTTCAACGCGGGCGCCAGCATGGCGACGACGGCCTCGGCCAGCCGCGGCAGCTTGCGGTTGGGAAATGCCTGCTGGACCGTCGCCAGCAGGCGCAGGATGGCGACCCTGCGGTCGGCTTCTTCGGTGGCCTGGGCGATGGAGCCAAGCTCGCGGTCGATGGAGCGCCGCAGATGCGCGCCGATGAAGGCAGCGATGTGGCGGTCGAGCGGGATCGTCCCCTCCCCCAACGCCGGCAACGCGGCGTCGATCGCCGGCAGCAGATCGCGCATGTTGATGACGTAGAAATCGGCGATCATCGGCGAGCGGCACGGAATCAGCGGATCCAGTTCGTAGAGCGCGCGTTCCGCCCCCTCGCCGATGCCGGGCTTTTCGATGTGCTTCTCGATCTCCTCCATGATCCGGCGGATCTGGAGCTGATCGGAGTTCAAGGCGAGCTGCTCGTTCATCCAGACCTGGGCCAGCCGGCCGCGCAGCATTTCGATGAACTGGTTCAGCAGCGGCTGGTTGTCCAGCACGTTGGCCATCATGGTCGCCATGCCGGTGATGTTGACCCGGATGTCGCGATAGCAGATCGGCGATTGCGCGTTCATCCAGATGATGAGCCGCGCGACGTAGCGGTCCTTGATGGCGGCGGTCGGTCCCGACGTGGCGGCCGAAGCGGCGAGCCGCGTCATGACGTCGCCGACCTTGTCGTCGTTGAAGCTGCGCTTCATCCAGTTGTCGAAGTCGCTGCTGTCGACCAGCTTCATCGTGTCCGGCCAGCGCCGCGCCATGGCGTGGGCCAGCGCCGGCTTGTTCATGTGGTCGCTGTCGCCGAAGCGGATCGGGCGCGACGCGCGTTGCGGCAGATAGGGCATGGTCGGCGTGAAGTGCTGGCCGATGGTCCAGGCATCGAGATGGCGCATGGTCCAGCGGTCGCCCGCCCGGTCGTTCAGCAGGCCGCGCAGGATCTCGGCCATGGAGGTGGAGAGCTTCTCGCGCCCCGCCAAGGCCGCGAACGAGCCGGCGGTGATCTTGGCCGAGATCACCTCTTCCTCGGTCATGCCCTCGGTCGGATCGCGCCCGACATGGAGCCGGAGGATGAGCACGCCGAGGGCATAGAGATCGTCGGCGTTGAGGCCAAGCCCGCGGCCGTAGGGATCGGCGATCGCACTCTCGACGGTCTCGTAGAGCACGGGTTGGGCGAAGCCCGGCGGCATGCTGAAACATTCGCCGAGCATCATCGGACCCTGATTGCTCGACTGATAGAACAGGTTGGCCGGGCGGACCGCGCGGTGCGGGATGCCCAGCAACGTCAGCTCGCGGAGCGCGGACACCAGGGGCGTGATCACCTGGCGAGCCAATTGCGGCTCGGTCATCGGGCGGAGCGGCGGAGCCTCGCCGCCGAACACGCGCTCGCCTTTCGGGACATCGAAGATCAGCGCCGGCCGCCGACCCCACACCACCGGTCCGCCGTTCGACGCAACGGGCCAGTCGACCACGCCACCGCCGCGCGGCCACATGACCGGCGCATCCGAGGGTGGCTTCTTGGTGAGGACGCTGAGATAGCGGCACGGCAGGTGCCCCGGCGTGATCAGCGCGAACATGGGCCGGCCCGGCTCGTTGCGGTCGCTGACGGCGAAGGCCTCGACGCCCGGCGAATCGAACTTCGGCATGCGCCGGTCCGCCGCAATCTCGTATCGCCCGTCCAACAGGATCTGATCGTCCGCCATCGCCAATCGCGCTTTGCGCCAAGCTGCATCGGCGGGCCCTTTAGCCCGGCCGGACCCGCACAAAAAGAGTCGATCCTAGGTTATGACCGGAAGTGGTTAACGGAGGGTAAGGATTGGGTATGATGAGGGTGTCCGCGGCGTACCGGCGCGGATATCGGCGGAGGCAGCCGTGCGGCAGCGCAGCGTCATTTCAGCGGACGGCCTGAACCTCGCCATCTATGAGGCCGGCAACGCGACCGGCCCCGAGATTCTTTTCATCCACGGCTTCTCGCAATGCAGCTTGTGCTGGTCCCATCAATTCGACGATCCGGCGCTGAGCCGGCAGTTCCGGCTGACCGCCTTCGACCTCAGGGGCCATGGCGCGTCCGACAAACCATCCGATCCCGCGCGCTACGCCGAGGACCGCTTGTTCGCGGATGACGTCAAGGCGGTCATGGACGCACTAGACTTGGAGCGTCCGGTCCTGGTCGGATGGTCCTATGCCGGCCGGATCGTCGAGGATTATGTGGAGGCCCATGGCACGGCGCGCCTCGCCGGCATCGATTTCGTCTGCGCGCGGACCAACAACCAAGCGGAATTCGTCGGGCCGGGGAACGATCACCTGGCCGGCATGACCGGCTCCGATCCAACCGTGGACATCGAAGCCACGCGCAAATTCGTCGAAGCGTGCTTCGCCAAGCCGCCGCCGGGCGCCGCGATCGAGCAGGCGGTCGCCTACAACATGCTGGTCCCCGCTCACATCCGCGCCGCGCACCTGTCGCGGCCGCCGAGCGACGGCGCCGTGCTGCGGAGGATCGATGTGCCGGTGCTGGTCACCCAGGGCGACGCTGACCTTCTGGTATCGAAGGGTCTCGGAGAATTGACGGCCGCTCTGGTCCCCGGCGCGAAGCTCTCGATCTATGAAGGGATCGGCCATACGCCGTTCGTGGAGGACGCGCCGCGCTTCAACCGCGAGCTGGCCGAGTTCGTGACGGAAGCGAACAGAAGCCGCCGCTGACTCTCACTCCAGATTGGTGTGCCGCGCGCATCGACACAGCGGTTTCGCCCGCGATATCGCGCAGCCTCAACGCCAGCAGCTCGAACACCAGCATCTGGCTGAGCTCGAACAAGGAGCCCATCGGCAGCACCGACGTCTTGCCGCCCTGATCGTCGGCCATGGTTTGCGCCGGGATGTGCAGGACGTGATCGGCCGATCGCGCGAGGCTGCTCGCAGGCTGGGCGGTCACTACCGCGGTCCTGGCGCCCGCATCCTTCGCAATCTTCATGAGTGCGGCGATGCTGGCGAAATCGCCGGGACCGGCCGACACGATCAGCAGGTCGCCGGCGCCGATCGGCGGCATCGTCATCTCTCCCACCACATGCGCGTCGAGCCCGAGATGGAACAGCCGCATGGCGAGGCCCTTCATCTGCAACCCTTCGCGACCGAGACCGTGGAGTGCGATGGTCTTCGCTCCCGCGATGGATTGTGCAAAGGATTCGAAGGCGGTGGCGTCGAGCTCCTCGACAACCCGAGTGGCGTCAGCCAGCGCACTCTTCGCGAGGTCGAAAGGCGAAGCGTTCATGCCGACCTCAATCCGCGAACGGATCGGTCACCAGGATCGTGTCATCGCGCTCCGGGCTCGTCGACAGCAGCGCGACCGGCACTTCGATCAGTTCCTCGATGCGGCGGATGTATTTGATCGCGGTCGCGGGCAGCTGGGCCCAGGAGCGCGCGCCCTTCGTGGACTCCGACCAGCCTTCGATGCTTTCGTAGACTGGCTTGGCGGCGGCCTGCAGGTGCGCGGCGGAAGGCAGGTAATCGAAGCGCTTGCCCTCGATCTCGTAGCCGACGCAGATCTTCAGCTCCTTGAACCCATCGAGCACGTCGAGCTTGGTCAAGGCGATGCCGTTGATGCCGCCGACCTTCGCCGATTGCCGGACCAGGGCCGCGTCGAACCAGCCGCAGCGCCGCTTGCGCCCGGTGACGGTGCCGAATTCGTGGCCGCGCTCGCCCAGGGTCTGGCCGACCTGGTCAGTGAGTTCGCTCGGGAACGGGCCGGACCCGACGCGGGTCGTATAGGCCTTGGTGATGCCGAGCACGTAGCCAACCGCGCCGACGCCGATACCCGAGCCGGTCGCGGCCTGCCCCGCGACGGTGTTGGACGAGGTGACGTACGGATAAGTGCCGTGATCGACGTCGAGCATGGAGCCCTGCGCGCCTTCGAACAGGATGCGGTCGCCGCGCTTGCGCGCTTCGTTGAGCAATTGCCAGACCGTCTTCACGTACGGCGTGACCTTCGGCGCAACCTCGCGCAGCTGCGCCAGCAGCGCCGCGCCATCGATCTCCTCGGCGCCCATGCCGCGCAGCAGCGCGTTGTGATGCAGGAGCAGCGCCTCGACTTTCGCATCCAGCGCATCGGGGTCGAGCAGATCGCACACGCGGACGGCGCGGCGCGCGACCTTGTCCTCATAGGCCGGGCCGATGCCGCGGCCTGTGGTGCCGATCTTGGCCGCGCCGCGCGCTTCCTCGCGCAGCAGATCGAGCTTGCTGTGCAGCGGCAGGATGAGCGCGGCGTTCTCGGCAACCGCCAGGATATCCGGCGTCACCGCGACACCCTGGCCGCGCAAAGTCTCGATCTCCTTCAGCAGCGCCCAGGGATCGACCACCACGCCGTTGCCGATGACGGAGAGCTTGCCGCGCACCAGGCCGGAGGGCAGCAGGCTGAGCTTATAGGTCTTGTTGCCGATGACCAGAGTATGGCCGGCATTGTGCCCGCCCTGGAAGCGCACCACCACGTCGGCGCGCTCCGACAGCCAGTCGACGATCTTGCCCTTGCCCTCGTCGCCCCATTGCGAGCCGATGACCGCTACGTTCGCCATACCGAAGTTCTCCGTTAGAGCATTTGAACGGCGCCGTTGCGCCAGAGATGCGAGCAGCCGAGGCGGCGCGCTTCCTTCTCGTCCTCCGCGCCGTCCAGCGCGTGGATGGTGACCCAGCCTTCCTGGCGCAGGCGCAGCGCCGCGTCGTGCGACGTGCCGCGCGGCAGCAGGATGCGGCGCGCCGGCTTGGGCGCCGGCAAGGCCCCGGACAACGTGTCGAGATAGAGCGTGAAGCCGGTCGCGTCCTCGCCCGACTGGTTGATGTAGCGCCCGCCGCGCCCGAACTCGCCGGCGACGCCGCGCCCGAGCAAGGAGAACGTCACGCCGGTATGGTATTCGAAGCCGCGATGATCGGTCGGATCGACATTGAGGCCGAGGTCCGGCGCCGCCGCCTGCACCAGTTTCGCCACCTCGAGCAGGCGATCGCGCTGCGCTGCCGCGCCCTTCGTCAGTTTGATGGCGGCTAGCCGGTCCAGCGCCGGCGGCGGCGCGCCGACGGCATTCATCAGTTGCTGCAGGGTAGGCGCGAGCGCCCCGCCCAGTTCCTTCACCGCCGCCGCATCCTTGCGATCGAGCGCGGCGATGATGGCGGCCGCATCGGCTATTCCGGAGTCGCGCAGATACGAGACCGCCAGCATCGGCGCATTGAGATCGACCACCAGCGCGGCGACGCCGACCTGCTTCAACGCCTCCGCCGCCAGCAGCACGGCCTCCGCGTCGGCGGCGGCGCTTTCGACGCCGATCAGTTCCACACCGGCCTGGCCGATCTGGCGCTCCGGGCGCATCTGCTCGCCTTTCACGCGCAACACCTGCCCGGCATAAGAGAGGCGCAGCGGCCGCGGCGCACCTTTGAGGCGGCTGGCGGCGATGCGGCCGACCTGCGGCGTCATGTCGGCGCGCACGCCCATCATGCGCTGCGACACCGGGTCCATCAGGCGGAAGGTGTCGGCCGCCATCGCGGCGCCCATGCCGGAGAGCAAGGCGTCCTCGAACTCGATCAGCGGCGGCTTCACCCGCTCATAGCCCCAGGCGGCGAAGCAGGCCATCAGCCGCTCCACCATCGCAGCCTCGAACGCGGCGTCGGGCGGCAGGCCGTCCTTCAGCCCCGCGGGCAGCAGATATTGATGATCCTTGGCCATGGCTTAAGGGCGCATTCCCGATGGCTGCTCAACAGCGCCCCGGACCCCGTTGAGGCGGGGCCTTGGGCAAAAGTTAGTAGCCGGATTCCCCTACCCCCCGCAAGCGGCGAGAGGGCGCAGGCGGCGCGCCTGTCCGGCCCGCGATTTCCCCTTCGCTTTGTTCCCTTCCGGCGCCTTTTGGAAAGTCCCCGCCGGGACCGGAGACAAGGCTCAGATGTGCACCTCGCCGGTGACCGTCAGCACGGCGTGGCCGGCCATCTTCAGGCGGTCGCCTTCAAGCCGGAGCCAGAGATCGCCGCCGCGGCTGGAGAGCTGGCGGGCGAAGAAGGTCTTGCGCTCCAGGACCTCGGACCAATAGGGCGCCAGCAAGCAGTGTGCCGCGCCGGTCACGGGATCTTCCGGGATGCCGACCTTCGGCACGAACACGCGCGAGACGAAATCGGCCTTGGCCCCGCGCGCGGTCACGACCACATCCTTCGGCAAGGCCGCGATCTTCGCGATATCGGGCTTGAGGTTGCGGACCACATCCTCGGACTCCACCACCGCCAGATAGGTCCAGCCGCGGCGCAGATCGATGACCTTGGCGCCGATGGCCTCGGCAACCGGCGCAAGCTCGGAGATGGCGGCCGGCTCGTTCGGCCGGAGGGGGAAATCCATCACCAGCCGGTCGCCGTCGCGCGCCACGGAGAGCGCGCCCGAGAGGGTGTGGAAGACAACATTGTCGCGCGACCGATCCAGATGATTGAGGACAATGTACGCACTGGCGAGGGTCGCATGTCCGCACAGCGGCATCTCCACAGTCGGCGTGAACCAGCGCAGATGGAAGTCCCGCCCCTGGGGTACGAAGAAGGCCGTCTCCGCCAGATTGTGCTCCGCCGCGATTGCCAGCAGCGTCAAATCGGGCAGCCACTCCTTCAGCGGCATCACCGCGGCCGGGTTGCCGGCGAACGGGCGGTCCGTGAACGCATCGACCTGGAAAAAGGGCATCGTCATTGCAGGCTTGTCCTTCGTGTTGTCAGCGCGCCGCGACCGCGACGCCCGCGCCGATCAGGATCGATCCGGTCAGGCGATTGAGCAACCGCGACGCGGAGGTCGAGGCGAGCAGGCGCCGGCTGCGTTCGGCCAGGAAGATGTAGCCGCCATAGACCAGATAGGAAATGGCCACCACGATCCCGGCCAGGATCAGGAAATCGCCGAAGCCGATCCGCGTCATGTCGAGAAAGGTCGGCAGCAGCGCGCTGTAGAACAAAATGGCCTTCGGATTGCCGAGCGTGACCAGGAAGCCGAGGCCGATGTCTTTCCAGAACCCCTTGCCGCTTCTCGGCACCACGACCAGCGGCTTCGCGGCATTCCGGAAGGCGCGGTATCCCAGCCAGATCAGATAGGCCGCGCCGGCATATTTGACGATCTGGAACAGCGGCCCGAGCGCGGTCGCGATGGCGGTCAGCCCGACCATGGCGACGGCCATGAAAGAGAAATCGGCGAGGACAAGGCCGGCCGTCACCGCCAGTCCCGCGAGCGGACCCGAGGCCAGCGCGCGCGAGATGATGGTCGCGAGACCGGGTCCGGGAGAGAGCGCCAGGAAGAACATGCCGATGGCGAAGGCGATGGCGGATTCGAGTGTCATGCTTCAGCCGCGGACCGCGCGCATCATCGCCGACACCGCGAGGTCCGCACCCGCGGCGCGGGTGGCGAGGCCGTCGGCGGCGCCGAGCGCGTCGCGCGTGTCGCGGTTCTGGCCCATCTTCGCCTTCGCCTCCATGCGCGTGACGGTGAATCGAATACCGACGATGCCGCGCACCAGGGCGGCGATGTACTGCGCCGGCGCGTCGCCGGGCTGCCACGGCAGTTCGTATGGGCTCTCCTGTTGCGCGGTGAGCTCGGTGACATGACGCAGCAGCCATGCGCCATCCTCGACGATCTCGGCCCGGCCATAAGCGTGGACGATGGCGTAGTTCCAGGTCGGGACGACCTTGCCGTGCTCGGCCTTCGACGGGTACCAGCCGGGGCGCATATAGGCATCGGGGCCCGAGAAGATCATGAGCGCCTCGGCATCGGGATTGGCGGCAAGCCGCTTCCAATGCGGGTTCGGGCGCGCGAAATGGCATTCGACGACCAGCGTCTCGCCTTCTTGCCGCGTCACCGTCGGCATGTGGGTCGCGGTCAGTCCATTGCCATCGCCGCTCACCAGCGCCGCGAAGGGATTGGCCTTCATCAGCGACAGAGCGTCCGAGGGATCGGCAATCTTGTACTGTTCAGGCACATACATGGGGGTCACCGGACGAGAGCGATATCGTTGGAGCGGGAGAACGGCGGGCGTCTGCCGGCTTGCCGCCGGCTCTTCGCCCGCCGCGTCCCTATCTCATCGTCGCCGCGCTAGGCGCGGTCGTTCTGCCAGAACCGCCGCGAAATCTCCTGCTCGACCTCGGCGCGGCTGAGGCCGATGTCGCGCAGCAACCGGTCGTCGAGTTGGCCCAGATGACGGCGCTGGCGCGCATGGTCGAGCCAGCTGAAAACTTGATCGAAGAGGCGCGTGACGAGACCGCCGTCGGCCTTGGCCCGCGAGGGACGCACGAAGTATGAACCCGATTTGTCGTTCGCATTGTACCGATACATCTTACATTCTCCAGCATCAAAAGCGTTAGATTGTCCCAATTGCCTCCCTGTGAGCGCATATTGTTATTGACATTGTTCTCCGTCAACGCAAACATTGTCTTCATGACAATTTGGATCCCTGACCTTAGCAGTCACCGCGGCCCGCGCTATCTGGCGATTGCGGATGCGCTGGCCATCGACATTCGCAACAGCAGGCTTTCGCCCGGCGACCGGCTGCCGACGCACCGCGAGCTTGCCTACCAGCTCGGTGTGACAGTTGGCACCGTGACGCGCGCCTATGGCGAAGCGGAGCGGCGCGGCCTGATCGGCGGCGAAGTGGGACGCGGCACTTTCGTGCGCAGCGACATCGCGGTGCGCGCCAGCATCCGCACCAACGCGCCGGTGCCGGGTGCGATCAACGTCAACGCCAACCACTCCAACGTCATCGAGTTCAGCATCAACACGCCGACCGACCTGGATGCCGGCGGAGAATATGCGAGCCTGATGAGCACGACCTTGCGCGAGCTGTCGGACTCGCCCGGCGCCGGCGGGCTGCTGAACTATCAAGCCAATGGCGGCAACCGCGTACATCGCGAGGCGGGCGCGAAGCTGCTCGCGCAATTCGGCGTCCGCGTCGATCCCGATCGCGTCATGATCACGGCCGGCGCGCAGCACGCCATGACGGTGGCGCTGGGCGCCCTCACCGAGCCTGGCGACACGGTGCTGACCGAAAACCTGACCTGGCCCGGCCTGCGCCGGCTCGGCGACTTCCTGCGGTTCCGCGTGCAGGGCCTGCCGATGGACAAGGACGGCATCCTGCCCGACGCGTTCGAGGCGGCGTGCCGCGGCCGCAACATCAAGGCGCTCTATTGCGTCACCAATCTGCAGAACCCGACCTCGATCGTGGTTCCCGAACTGCGCCGGCGCGAGCTGGCGGAGGTCGCGCGGCGCTATGGCGTGAAGATCGTCGAGGACGACGTCTACGGTTTCCTCGTTCCCAACGCGCCGCAGCCGATGGTGAATTTCGCGCCGGAGCTGGGCGTCTTCTGCACCAGCGTCTCCAAGTCGATGGCGCCGGGCCTGCGCGTCGGCTATCTCGGCGTGATGACCGACGATTGCGCGCTGATCAACGACGCGGTGCGGCATTCCACCTGGCTCGCGACACCGCTGGCGGCGGAGATCGCCGCGCGCTGGATCCACAATGGCGAGGGCGAGCGCATCTCCGCCAAGCGGCGCGACGAATATGGCAGGCGCCAGGCCGCGGCGCGCGAGATCCTCTCCGGCCTGCCCTATTACGGCCATCCGACCGCGATGCATGGCTGGCTCGATCTGCCGGACGATTGGCCGGCGGACGCCTTCGCGTTGCAGGCGCGCATCCGCGGCGTCGCGGTCTGCCCGACCAGCAGCTTCTCGCTGTCGCGCAGCGGGCGCAACGGCGTGCGCGTCAGCATCAGCGCGCCCGGCTCGATCGACACGGTCGCGCGCGGGCTCGATGTCATCGCGCGGCTCGCGCGTGAAAAGCCGAGGGTGGATTTCTCGCTTGTCTGACGGAGCAACGGTGCAGGCGGCCGCCACTATGCCGGCGGCCGCGCCGAGCCGTCGCGCCGAGATTTTCGACGGGCTCAAGGCGACGCTGCCCTTCATCGTGGGTGCGGCACCGTTCGGTGTGATCTTCGGCGCGCTGGCGACGGCGCAGGGCCTCTCGTTCCCGGAAACGATGTCGCTGTCGCTGTTCGTGTTCTCCGGCTCGGCGCAATTCGTCGCCATCTCATTGCTCGCCGCCGGCGCCGGTCCCTGGATCATCTGGCTCGCGACGTTCATCCTCAATCTGCGCCACACGCTCTACGCCGCGACGCTGGTCGGCTACGTCCGCCACCTCTCTCTGCCCTGGCGACTTGTCCTGTCCGCCGGCCTGACGGATGAGACCTTCGCGGCGATGGAGGATCGTTATCGGCGCCTCGGCGTCAAAGAGAATTCTCATTGGGCGTTCCTGTCTTCCGTCCTGGGCATGCATCTGAACTGGAACTGCTGGACCGCGATCGGTGTCCTGGTCGGACAGCAGATCGACGGGCTGGCGGGGTCCGGTCTCGAATTCGCCGTGGTCGCGACCTTCATCGGCATGGTGGTGCAGAGGTTGCGCACGCCCGGCTCGCAGGTCGCCGCCGCGGTCGCGGGGATTCTGGCGGCGCTGCTGGCCGCCCTGCCCTACAAGCTTGGCCTGACCATCGCCACTCTTGCCGCAATGTGGATCGCGGTCCTGGTCGACCGGCGACTGGCCCGCAAGTCGGCCTTGAGGCAGACATCATGAGTGTCGGAATCGTCATTGCCGGGATGGCGGTCATCAATCTTGTCCTCAGATGCCCGATCTTCTTTGGGGCGGATCGGATTCGCATCCCGCGCCTGATCGAGCGCGCCCTCGTCCATGCCCCGGTGGCGGTCCTGACCGCCATCATTGTTCCGTTCGCCTTGCATCTGGACCAGGCGCCGGACGGCAGCCAGTGGCTCAACCCAGATCTGTTCGCAACGGGCGCCGCGATTCTCGCCTCACTCGTGACCCGCAATCTGATGGCGACCATCGCGGTCGGCCTGGGCGTTGCCCTTCTCCTGCGCTATCTGGCGGTTTTCTGATCCTGGGGCGGCCATGTCCCGTGGATCGCCGCGTGAAAGGATTCATTCGCGGTCTGTTCCGTCCCGAACGCCAATACGCCCATCGGCTTAAGGCTCTTGGCTAGGGTTTATTAACCTATCCAGGTGCAGACTTTTCGGAACTTTCTATCGAGTCAGGGACGGTGGGCCGACGCCCGATGCAAGGGATGCGAGACCTCGCCGAGCTCGCGCGCGAGTTGGCGCGATGCGCGGAACTCGACACCCAGTTACAGCTGGTCTGCGACCGGCTGTGCACTGTCGAAGGCATCGCGCATACCGCCATCACCATCACCGGGCTGCACGAGCAGCCAATCCTGTTCGTCAGCCGCGGGATTCCCGATGCCCTTCAGCGCATCGCGCTGGCCTCCGCCGCGGTGCCGGACGAGGCGATCCTGTTCGCGATGCCCGATCTGAAACTTCGCACCGCGATGATCGAGGGCCCGCAATCCAGCGACCGGGGCAAGATCTTCGCCTTCCTCGCATCGGAGCCGGTGTCGCAAACGTTGGAGGATGCCCTGGCCGGGACGGCCGGCCTGGTGCATTTGTGCGTCAGCCGGCAGGCGGCGGCGATCACGCGGCGTTCCGAGCTCCGGCGCGTCGAGGCGCTGCTGGAGAACATGCACAACATCATGGTCTATCAAGGCACGCCGGGCGATGGCGGCTTCGGCTTCGTCGGCGGCGCCGTACGCTGCTGGGGCCGCGACGCGGTCGAGATGATGGGCGCGATCGATCCGACCACCCGGCTGGCCGACATCGGCACCTGGGTCGGGCGGATCCATGCCGACGACCTGCCCGCCTATCGCGAGGCCGAGCGCCGGCGCAAGGACCTGGGCGAGCCCTATGTCCACGAATATCGCTATGTCCATCCGAGGACCGGCGAATTGCGCTGGTTCAAGGAATGCGCTTGGGCCGCGCCCGACCCGGAACGCGGCCGGGTCTATTGGGACGGCTTCGTACTCGACATCACCGACCAGAAGCGCGCCGCGGTGCGCCTCAGCGCCAGCGAGCAGCAGGCCGCGTCCGCGCGGCGCGAACTGCTGGACGCGGCCGACGGCATGACCGACGGCCTGGTCTATTACGCGCCGGACGGCGGATTGCGGTTCTGCAACCTGCTGGCGCGCAGCTATCTCGGCATTCCGTACGACGCCGATATCGAGGCGATGACGTTCGACGACGTGCTGCGCCGGGAGCTGGAGGCCGGCCAGGTGGTGAGCGCGCCCGGATATACCCAGGCGCAGGAGGAGGAATGGACCCTGCTGCGGAGCCAGCAGCACCGCAACGGCCAGGGCCATGTCGAGATGCGCATGCTGAACGGCGGGCATCTGCGCATCAGCGACCGCCGCACGCATTTGGGCGGCATGGTCACGGTCTATACCGACGTCAGCGATCTGGTGGAGCGCGGCGACGAACTGGCACGCAGCCAGCGCGAGCTGCGCCTCGCCAAGGAACAGGCGGAGGTCGCGAGCCGCACCAAGTCGCAGTTTCTCGCCAACATGAGCCACGAACTGCGCACGCCGCTGAACGCCATCATCGGCTTCGCGGAGGTGATCGAGCGTGAATTCTTCGGCCCCGTCGGGGTCGCGCAATATGCCAGCTATGCCGCCGACATCCACCGCAGCGGCCAGCACCTGCTCTCGCTCATCAACGACATCCTCGATCTGAGCAAGGTCG
>DASYRS010000539.1:0-8889 GCA_036004205.1 Dongiaceae bacterium | reverse complement strand
CGCGGGAAATAGCCGACATCGTGCTCCTGCACGAATTCCGGCAGGCCGGTAAGGTACCCGTTCTCCTGCGCCGCGGCGACCATGCGCCAGAGCGATCGGCCGACCAGGGCCACCTGTCGCCCATGCTCCATCGCGACGCGCGTGATGGTTTCGAGGCGCGCGACGTTGCTGGCGAAGCAACCCACCGCCACACGATTGTGCAACCGGCCGATCAGGTCACGCAGCGAATCCCGCACATCGGACTCGGAGCCGGACGCGCCTTCGACGAACACGTTGGTGGAATCGCACACCATCGCCAGCACGCCGCCATCGCCCAGCTTGCGCAGCGCCGCCTCGTCGGTGGCATCGCCCACCAGCGGGGTCGGGTCCAGCTTCCAATCGCCGGTATGCAGGACGGCGCCCAGCGGCGTGCGGATGACGACGGCGTTCGGCTCCGGGATCGAATGCGTCAATGTAATCAGCTCGACCTCGAACGGCGCCAGCGACACCTTGCCCGACATCGGGATCAGGGTGATCGGCGCCTCCTTGGCGAGGCCCGCCTCCTCCAGCTTGCGGCCCAGCACGGACGCGGTGAAGGGCGTCGCGTAGAGCGGGCATTTCAGCTGCGGCCAGAGATAGGGCACCGCGCCGATGTGATCCTCATGCGCGTGGGTGAGGACGAGACCGACCAGGTCGCCCACCCGCTCCTTGATAAATGAGATGTCCGGCATGATGACGTCGATGCCCGGGGTCGATTCATCGCCGAAGGTGATACCGAGATCGACCATCAGCCACTTGCCGGCGTGGCCGTAGAGGTTGAGGTTCATGCCGATCTCGCCCGCCCCACCGAGGGCAAGGAACAGCAGCTCGTCGGACTTAGGCGAGAAGGAATCCGTCATCGAGGCACCGCCCTTCTCTCTTCCCCCCTTGTGGGGGAAGGGGCTTTGCTGCGCGCCCGCCAAGACCAAGCGCAGTCGGCGAATGCCGACATTGGTCGGCTGCCATGGCGGCCGGCAAGGGCTCGGTTCAGCTCACCCACGATTGCGCCGATAAATCTCGATCAGACCACGCGTCGTGATCTCCTGGTCCAGATGCTGCAGCACCGGCGTCGCGCCGTGGAACAAGGGCGCGAGGCCGCCGGTCGCGACGACTTCCAGCGGCGAGCCGAACTCGGCCTGGATGCGCCCGACGATGCCTTCGATCAGCCCGACATAGCCGAAGTAGATGCCGGATTGCATGGCCGTCAGCGTGTCCTTGCCGATCGCCCTGGCCGGCCGCTCCACCGCGATGCGCGGCAGCTTCGCGGTCATGCTGTGCAGGGCTTCGAGGCTGAGATTGATGCCGGGAGAGATCGCGCCGCCGACATAGTTGCCGGCGGCGTCGACGACATCGAAGGTCGTCGCCGTCCCGAAATCCACCACCACCAGCGGCTTGTTGTATTTGATGTGCCCGCCGACGGCGTTGGCCAGCCGGTCCGCGCCGACATCGGACGGCGACATGTCAAGCAGCACCTCGATGCCGAGCTTCACGGCCGGATCGCCGACCACCAGCGGCTTGGTCTTCAGGTGCTTCTCGCACAGCATGTTCAGATGGAACAGGCTTTGCGGCACGACCGTTGCAATGATCGCACCGTCGACCTGGGACAGCGACATGCCGGCCATCTGCATCAACTGATGCAGCCAGACGATATACTGGTCCGCGGTGCGGCCGGGATCGGTCTTCAGCCGCCAGTCGCCGACCATGCGATCGCCCTCGCAGACCGCGAACTTCACGTTGGTGTTGTTGGCGTTGATGGTCAGCAGCATCCTCTAGCCCTTCCGCGTCGCGGGGAAGTATACATCACCGGCGGCAATGCGCCGCTCGGTCCCATCGGGGAGGGAGAGGCGCAAGGCCCCGTCCGGCTCCAGGTCCTTGAATATGCCGGAGAGGGTCTCGCGTTCCAGCCGCACCTCGATGGCGGCGCCCAGGCCCGCCGCACGGCGGCGCCAAGCCGGTAGCAGCGCCGCGAATCCCTCCGCCTCCCACCGCGCGTAGAGCGGCGCAACAGCCGCCAGCACGCGCTCCAGCAGCGCTTGCGGCGATATCGGGGCCGCGCCCTCCGCGACCAAGTCGGTCGCCGGATAGGGCGTGTCCTCGGGGTGGCTGGCGACATTGACGCCGATCCCCAGCACCAGAAAGCCGGCCTGGGCTTCCAGCAGGAAGCCGCTCGCCTTGCGCCCGTTGATCAAGAGGTCATTGGGCCATTTGTGCCGGACCTGCGCATCGCCGGGCAGCAGCGCTTCGGCCACGTCGCCCATCGCCGTCACGGCGGCGAACCCCAGCGCCGCCGCTTCCGACACCGGCCGATCCGGCCGCAGCAGGAGCGAGGCGTAGAGGTTGCCCGTGGGCGAGCTCCACGCCCGCCCGCGCCGGCCCCTGCCCGCCGTCTGGCGGTCGGCGCGAATCACCAGACCAGCCGCCTCGCCTCCCAACGCGCGGAGCCGGCAAGCTTCGTTGGTGCTGTCGATCTCCGCGACCTGTTCGATCCGGAACGCGAGACTCATCCCGGGAAGAGCGACGATGCGGCCGCCATCGCCGAATTCTGCAGCGGATTGATGAAGAGAATGCCGATCACCACCACCGCCAGCGAGCCCGCGAGCACCAGCTTGAGCGAGCCGTCGACCCGGTCGAAGGTGCCGACCGGCTCGTCGAAATACATCACCTTGATGATCCGGACATAGTAGTAGGCCGACACCACGCTGGTGACGACGCCGATGACGGCGAGCACGAACAGGCCCTGGTCGACGGCCGCGGCGAACACCATCCACTTGCCGAAGAAGCCGGCGAGCGGCGGAATGCCCGCCATCGAGAACAGCACGGCAGCGAAGATGTGGGCGAGCCACGGCTGGCTCTTGGCGAGGCCGGAGAGATCCGCGATCTCCTCCACCATCTGGCCCTTCTGGCGCATGGCGAGGATGACGGCGAACGAGCCGAGGGTCATCGGCACATAGATCGCCATGTAGAACAGCAGGCCGCTGACCCCCTGCTCCGTGCCGGCGGCAAGGCCGACCAGCGCATAGCCGATGTTGCCGATGGAACTGTAGGCCATCAGCCGCTTGATGTTGCGCTGGCCCATGGCCGCGAAGGCGCCGAGGATCATGGAAGCGACCGAGATCGCGAAGATGATCTGCTGCCACTGATGGGTGATGCCGCCGAAGGCATCGACCAGGACGCGGGTGAACAGGCAGATCGCCGCCACCTTGGGCGCCGCGGCAAAGAAGGCCGTGATCGGAGTCGGCGCGCCCTCGTAGACGTCGGGCGTCCACATGTGGAACGGCACGGCGGAAATCTTGAAGGCGAGGCCGGCGCACAGGAACACGAGGCCGATGATGACGCCGAGCGACGGCGCCGTCGCCCCGCTCAACGCGGTCGAGATGCCGACGAAGGTGACCGTCCCCAGGAACCCGTAGATCATCGAGGCGCCATAGAGCAGCATGCCCGACGACAGGGCGCCGAGGACGAAGTATTTGAGGCCGGCTTCGGTGGATTTGACGGTATCGCGCCGGATCGCCGCGGTGACGTAGAGCGCCAGGCTCTGCAGCTCCAGACCGACGTAGAGCGAGATGAGGTCGTTGGCGGAGATCATCAGCATCATGCCGAGGGTCGCCAGCAGCATCAGCAGCGGCAGCTCGAACCGCGCCATGCCTTCGCGCTCGGCATAGGAGAACGACATCCAGATCGCCGCGATGGAGGCGATCAGCGCCAGCACCTTGGCGAACACGCCGAACCGGTCGACGATGAAATGCCCGCTGAAGGACAGCTGCGGGACGGTCGAGACATCGATCCCCCACAGCACGACGATCGCCACCACCATCACGGCAATGGACAGCAGCCCGACCAGGCGCATGGCGCGGTCGCCGACATAGGCGCCGACCAGCAGCAGCGCCATCGCGGAGAGGGCGATCCAGATTTCCGGTAGAGCGGCGTGAAGATTGAGGTCGGTCATCTATTGCCCCTCCGCCGGTGCCGCCGGAGCGGGCGCGGTCGCCGCCGGTTCGGTCGTCGTTGGCTCCGCGGGCGCTGCTTCGGCCGGCGAGACCAGCGAGCCCGGCCGGGTCGGCCCGACCGCGACCTGGTAGTTGGAGATGAGCTGATCGACGGCCGGGCCGGTGATCGACGTGAAGCTCGCCGGATAGATGCCCATCCACAGCACGATCAGGATAAGCGGCACGAAGATCGCCACCTCGCGCGGGCTTAAGTCCAGCATCGCCTTCACCTCGTCCTTCTCCAGCTTGCCGAAGACGACGCGGCGATAGAGCCACAGCATGTAGGCGGCGCCGAGGACGATGCCGGTGGTGATGAGGAACGCGACCCAGGTGCTGGACTGGAACACGCCCACCATCACCAGGAACTCGCCGATGAAGCCGCTGGTGCCGGGCAGGCCGACCGACGCCAGGGTGAAGATCATGAAGGCGAAGGCATAGCGCGGCATGTTGTTGACCAGCCCGCCATAGCGCGCGATGTCGCGGCTGTGCAGCCGGTCATAGACCACGCCGACGCAGAGGAACAGCGCCCCCGAGACGATGCCGTGGCTCAGCATCTGGAACATCGCGCCTTCGACGCCCTAACGGTTGAGGGCGAAGGTGCCCGCCGTCACGAAGCCCATATGCGCGACCGATGAATAGGCGATCAGCTTTTTCATGTCGGTCTGGGCCAGCGCGACCAGCGAGGTATAGATGACGGCTACGATGCTCAAGCCGAAGACCAGCGGCGCCAGGGTGGTCGAGGCGTCCGGCAGGATCGGGATCGAGAAGCGCAGGAAGCCATAGCCACCCATCTTCAGGAGCACGCCGGCCAGGATGACGGAGCCGGCCGTCGGCGCCTCCACGTGCGCGTCGGGCAGCCAGGTGTGGACCGGCCACATCGGCACCTTGACCGCGAAGGAGGCGAACAGGGCCAGCCACAGCCAGATCTGGAGGTGCGGCTCGAACTTGAAATTCATCAGGGTCGGGATGTCGGTAGTGCCGGCCTGGTCATACATGGTCAGGATGGCGACCAGCATGAGGACGGAGCCGAGCAGCGTGAACAGGAAGAACTTGAACGCCGAGTAGACCCGGCGCGGTCCGCCCCAGACGCCGATGATGATGAACATCGGGATCAGCACGCCTTCGAAGAACACATAGAAGGCGACGAAATCGAGCGCGCAGAAGGTGCCGACCATGAAGGTCTCCAGCACCAGGAACGCGATCATGTATTCCTTGACCCGGACCTCGATCGCTTCCCAGCTCGCCAGCACGCAGATCGGCGTCAGCAGGGTGGAGAGCAGGACGAACGGCATCGAGATGCCGTCGACGCCCATGCGGTAGGCGATGTTGAGGGCCGGGATCCACTCCGCCCGCTCCTCGAACTGGAAGCCGGGATTGGAGCGGTCGAACCCGAACCACAGCAGCAACGACAGCAGGAATACGGCGGCCGAGGTCCACAATGCGACCCAGCGGGCGTTGCGCGCCACATGCTCGTCCTCGCCGCGGATGCCGGCGATGAAGATCGCGCCCACCAGCGGCAGGAAGGTGATGATCGTCAGGAGATGGGGGATATTGGTCACGACGATCTCACCAACCGCTTCCGAACATGTACCAGGTTATCAGGATGACGACGCCGATCAGCATCGCGAAGGCGTAGTGATAGACGTAGCCGGATTGCAGCCGTGTGGCCTGCTTGGCGACATCCTGCGAGACCGAGGCGATGCCGTCGGGGCCGAAGCCGTCGATGATCTTGCCGTCCCCGCCCTTCCACAGGCCGAAGCCGAGCTTTTTCGCCGGCTCGACCAACGTCGCTTCGAACAGCTCGTCGAAATACCACTTGTTCAAGAGGAAGCGGTACAGCCCACCCATTGCCCCGGCCAGCTTGCCCGGCAGGTCGGTCTTGAACATGTAGAACATGTAGGCGATCGCGATACCGGCGAGGCCGACGACCAAGGGCGCCAGCTTCACCCACAGCGCGACATCGTGGGCGTGATGCGGCACCTCGTTCTCCGGGCCGAACAGGATCGCGCCGCGCCAGAACTCCTCCATGTGCTCGCCGACGAACTTGTCGAAATAGAGATAGCCGGCGGCGACCGCGCCCACCGCTAGCACGATCAGCGGCACCAGCATGACCCACGGGCTTTCGTGCACGTGGTGATAGGTCTCGTGATCGGCGCGCGTCTCGCCATGGAAGGTCATGAGGATGAGGCGCCAAGAGTAGAACGCGGTCATCATGGCCGCGCCGACGCCGAGCCAGAAGGCGAAATTGCCCGCACCGGTATGCGCGGCGAACGCGGATTCCAGGATGATGTCCTTGGAGTAATAGCCGGCGAAGAACGGAATGCCGGCGAGCGCCAGGCTGCCGATCCACATCAGAGCATAGGTCCAGGGGATCAGCTTCCAGATGCCGCCCATCTTGCGCATGTCCTGCTCGTCCGACATGCCGTGGATGACCGAGCCCGCGCACAGGAACAGCAGCGCCTTGAAGAAGGCGTGGGTGAAGAGGTGGAACATGGCGGCGCCATAGGCGCCGACGCCGGCCGCGAAGAACATGTAGCCGAGCTGGCTGCAGGTCGAGTAGGCGATCACGCGCTTGATGTCGTTCTGCACCAGGCCGACGGTGGCGGCGAAGAACGCCGTCGCCGCGCCGACGATGGTCACCACCATCTTGGCGTCCGGCGCGTATTCGAACATCGGCGACAGACGGCACACCATGAAGACGCCGGCCGTCACCATGGTGGCGGCGTGGATGAGGGCGGAGACGGGGGTCGGGCCTTCCATCGCGTCCGGCAGCCAGGTGTGGAGGCCGAGCTGCGCCGACTTGCCCATCGCGCCCACGAACAGCAGCAGGCAAAGCGCGGTCACGACGTCGACGTCCCAGCTCAGGAAATGAAAGCTCTGCCCCACCTTGCCCGGCGTCGCGGCGAACACCGCATCGAAGCTGACCGTGCCGAAGATGTAGAACACGCCCATGATGCCAAGGGCGAAGCCGAAATCGCCGATCCGGTTGACCAGGAAGGCCTTGATGGCAGCGGCGTTGGCGCTCGGCCGATGGAACCAGAAGCCGATCAGCAGGTAGGAGCAGAGGCCGACACCCTCCCAGCCGAAGAACATCTGAATGAAGTTGTCCGCCGTCACCAGCATCAGCATGCAGAAGGTGAACAGGCTGAGGTACGCGAAGAAGCGCGGCTTGGAATCGTCGTGGCCCATGTAGCCGATGGAATAGACATGCACCATCGACGACACGGTGCCGACCACGACTAGCATTACGGCGGACAGCTGGTCGATCTTGACCGCCCACTTCGCTTCGAACGTGCCGCTGGCGAACCAGGTAAAGAGCTCGGTCGTGCGCGGGGTTCCGTCGTATTGCAGGAACACGATCCAGGACAGCACGAACGAGACTAGCATCAGGCCGCTAGTGATCCACATCGCGCCGCGGTCGCCGAGGCGGCGATTGCCGAGGCCCGCGATCAGCGCGCCCAGCAGCGGCAGTGTGACGATTGCAACGTCCATCGCGCCCTTACCCCTTCATCACATTGAGGTCTTCGACGGCGATGGAGCCGCGATTGCGGAAATAGACCACCAGAATGGCAAGGCCGATCGCCGCCTCCGCCGCGGCGACGGTCAGGACGAACATGGCGAAGACCTGCCCCACCATGTCGTGGAGGAAGCTGGAGAACGCCACCAGGTTGATGTTGACCGAGAGCAGGATCAGCTCCACCGACATCAGGATGATGATGACGTTCTTGCGATTGAGGAAGATGCCGAACACGCCGATCGTGAACAGGATCGCGGCGACCGTCAGGTAATGCGTCAAGGTGATTTGCAACATGATCGTCAGATCCCCGTCCCTGTCGGCACTTTCCTGATCTCGACCGAGCGCCGGTCGCGCATGAGCTGAGTCGCGATCCGCTGGCGCTTCACGCCTTCGCGCTCCCGGTGCGTCAGCACGATGGCGCCGATCATGGCGATCAGCAGCACCACGCCCGCCGCCTGGAACAGATAGAAGTAGTCGGTGTACAGGATGTTGCCCAACGCCTCGGTATTGCTGACGTCCACCGGCGTCGGCGACCCCGCCAGCGTGCCGCCAGCCGGCGCCATCGCGCCGCTCGACACCACGAAGATGATCTCCGCCACCAGGATGATGCCGATGATTGCGCCGATCCCGGCATAGCGCACGAAGCCCTGGCGCAGCTCGGCGAAATTGATGTCGAGCATCATGACGACGAACAGGAACAGCACAGCGACCGCGCCGACATAGACCACGACCAGCATCATCGCCAGGAACTCCGCGCCCAGGAGGACGAACAGCCCTGCCGCGTTGAAGAAGGTCAGGATCAGGAACAGCACCGAATAGACCGGGTTGCGGTTGGCGACCACCAGAATGGCGCTCACCACCGCGACCAGCGAGAACACATAGAAAGAGAGTGCTATCATCCCATTCCCCTGACGCGCCCGCCGATCAGCGGTACGGCGCGTCCGCCTGCAGGTTGGCGGCGATTTCCGCTTCCCAGCGGTCGCCGTTCGCCAGCAGTTTTTCCTTGTTGTAGAACAGCTCTTCGCGCGTCTCGGTCGCGAACTCGAAGTTCGGTCCCTCGACGATCGCATCCACCGGGCAGGCCTCCTGGCACAGGCCGCAATAGATGCACTTGGTCATGTCGATGTCGTAGCGCGTGGTGCGCCGGCTGCCATCCTCGCGCGGTTCCGCCTCGATGGTGATGGCCAGCGCGGGGCACACCGCCTCGCACAGCTTGCAGGCGATGCAGCGCTCTTCGCCGTTAGGATAGCGGCGCAGCGCGTGCTCACCCCGGAAGCGCGGCGACAGCGGCCCCTTCTCATAGGGGTAGTTGATGGTCACCTTCGGCCTGAAGACATACTTGAGCGTCAGCCACATGCCGCTCAGCAG
>DASYRS010000538.1:0-5354 GCA_036004205.1 Dongiaceae bacterium | reverse complement strand
AGGCGCCGATGCGCGAGCGCGGCGACATCCCGCAGGCGCTCATGGACGAGCTGGCCGGGCTGAAAGTCAAGCTGGTGGGCCTGCCGATCGAGGCGACGGCCAAATATCCCTCGCAGCTCTCCGGCGGCATGAAAAAGCGCGTCGGCCTGGCGCGCGCCTTGTCGCTCGACCCGGAAATCCTGTTCCTGGACGAGCCGACCGCCGGCCTCGATCCGATCGGCGCGGCCGATTTCGACCAGTTGATCCGCAGCCTGCAGCAGAGCCTGGGCCTGACCGTGGTCATGATCACCCACGACCTCGATTCGCTGGTCACGATTTGCGACCGGATTGCAGTCCTGGTAGACAAGAAGATCAAAGTGGGGACCCTGGAAGAATTGATGCGCGATCCGCATCCCTGGATTCAGAGCTATTTCCACGGGCCGCGCGCGCGCGCCGCCGGCATCGCGGCGGACTGAGGGCCCATGGAAACCCGCGCCAAGCACATCACCGTCGGGGCTTTCGTCCTCTCGGCCGTCCTGGCGATCGCCTTTTTCGTGTTCTGGCTCGCCCGCTTCCAGGGTGAGGCCCAATACATCAACTACTTTGTGCGCTTTTCGGGTTCGGTCTCGCAATTGCGGGTTGACAGCACGGTGCTGTTCGGCGGTATCCCGGTCGGGCGGGTCACCGACGTCCGCATCGATCCGGAGAACAGCGAGCTGGCGCGGGTCGATCTGGCGGTGCGCGATGGCACGCCGGTCCGCATCGATTCGAGAGCGACCCTCGAACTGCAGGGCATCGCGGGTGGAGTCGTAATCCAGATCAGCCGCGGCACCAACACGGCCGATTTCTTGCCGGCCGACAGCGAGATCAAGGCCGGCCCGTCGGCGCTGGAGCAGATCGTGCGCCGCGTGCCCGATCTCCTCGGCAAGGTCGACGAGATCACCAACCGCATGAACGATTTGCTCAGCGACAAGAACCGCGAGGCATTCGGCAATTCCCTCGCCAATCTCGAAGCCATCACCTCGCAATTGTCGGGCGGGGTCAGTTCGGCCGAAGGCGTGATGAGCAACGCCAGCGGCGCGATCCAGGAGCTGAACAACGCCGCCAAGGAGTTCTCCGCCCTTGCGGCCGAGCTGCGCGGCACGGTCGGCGACGTGCGCGGCGACGCTACCAAGGCGGCGCACAATTTCGCCCTGATGGCGGACAGCTTCAACAAGACATCAAAGCAGCTGTCCGGCGTGATCGATGACAACCGCGAACCCTTCAAGCAGTTCTCCGCGACCACGCTCTACGAAGCCGGCGAGCTGGTCAGCGAATTGCGCCGCCTGGTCGCCTCCATGACTCGCATCTCGCATCAGTTCGAAAAGGACCCAGCGCGGTTTCTCCTGAACGATCGCAGCAAGGGGGTCGATACGCCGTGAAGACGCGCCGTCATTTCGTGCTGATCGGCGGCGCCGCGCTCGCGGCCTGCGGCGTCATCCCCAAGGTGAACGATCCCATTCCGCTCTACACCTTGTCGGCTGTCACGCGGTTCGACCGGTCGCTGCCCAAAGTCGACTGGCAGCTGGTGGTAGGCACGCCGGTCGCCTCCGCCGATCTCGACACCACGCGCATCGCTCTCACGCGGTCCCCTGGCGTCATCGAATATTTCGCCAAGGGCGCCTGGGCCGACAACGCCCCGATCCTGCTGCAGGACAAGCTGATCGAAAGCTTCGAGGCATCCGGCGCCATCGTCGCGGTCGGCCGCGACGCGGTCGGCCTCAAGCCCGACTACGTGCTGCAGTCGGAGCTGCGCGATTTCCAGGCCGAATTCGCCGGCGAGGCGCCGACCGCGCATCTGCGCCTGGCGGCAAAGCTGGTGCGCATGCCGGACCGGCGCATCGTCGCGACCTTCGCGACCGAGGAGAAGGTGGCCGCCGCCGGCAGCTCCCTGCCGGACATCGTGGACGCGTTCGACCGCGCCGCCGGCGCCGCTCTCGAGGACGTGGTGGTGCGCGTCCTCACCGCTCAACCCTAGCCAGGATTTCGCGATGCTGCTGGAGCCCAAGAAAAGCGCGCTGTTCCAACGCGACCTGCAGAATCCCGTGCCGGTGATCGTGAAGGGGGAGGGCGCCTATCTGATTGACGATGACGGCAGGCGTTACCTCGATGCCTCGGGCGGACCGGCGGTCTCCTGCCTCGGCCATTCGCATCCGGTCGTGATCGAGGAGATCAAGCGTCAGCTCGACCAGGTCGCCTACGCCTACTCGATGTTCTTCACGACGCCGGCGATCGAGGAACTGTCGCAGCGGCTGGTGGCGCAGGCGCCTGCCGGCCTTACCAAGACCTTCTTCGTCGGCAGCGGCTCGGAGGCGGTCGAGGCCGCGATGAAACTTGCCCGGCAATATTTCCTGGAAATCGGCCAGCCCTCGCGGCGCCTGTTCATCGCGCGCGAACGTTCCTATCACGGCAACACGCTGGGCGCCCTGGCGCTCGGCGGCGATGCCAACCGGCGCGCGCCCTATCAGCCGCTGTTGATGGACGTGACCCACATCGCGCCCTGCTACGAATATCGCGACCGGAGGGCGGATGAGAGCGCGGAGCAGTACGGCGTGCGCGTCGCCGACGAACTGGAGGCCGCGATCGGCCGCCTGGGCGCGGAGAACGTGGCTGCCTTTTTCTGCGAGCCGGTGGTCGGCGCCTCGCTCGGCTGCGCGCCGCCGGTGCCGGGGTATCTGAAGCGCCTGCGCGAGATCTGCGACCGCCACGGCGTGCTGCTGGTGTTCGACGAGGTGATGTGCGGCATGGGGCGCACCGGCTACATGTATGCCTGCAACGAGGACGGTGTCGCGCCCGACATCCTCACCATGGCCAAGGGCCTGGGGGGCGGCTATCAGCCGATCGGCGGCCTGCTCATCTCGCAGGCGATCTTCGATGCCATCGCCGGCGGCTCCGGCAGCCTGAAGCACGGCCACACCTATGCGGGCCATGCCATCTCGGTGGCGGCCGCCCTCGGCGTGCAGAAGGCGATCGAGCAGGAAGGGCTGCTGGCGCGCGTGCGGCATTTGAGCGCTCTGCTATTTGGCCGACTGCAGGAGCGCTTCGGCCAGCACCCGCATGTCGGCGACATTCGCGGCCGGGGCCTGTTCATCGGGCTGGAGCTGGTGGCCGACCGCGATACCAAGCAGCCGTTCGACCCGAAAGCCAAATTGTGGCAACATGTTCGGCGTACCGGCTTCGAAGAAGGGATTGTCTGCTACCCCACCGGCGGGTGTATCGATGGGGTTCGCGGCGATCATGTTGTGCTGGCCCCGCCGTTCATTTTGGCGGACGCGCAAGTCGATGAAATTGTTGACAAACTGTCCCGAACGCTCGAGCGGGCCGTGGCTGGCGCAAAGGCCGTGAAGTAGCGGATTTTTAACCCTTCTTTGTTTGACTGGGCAAACGGCGCGATGTCAGGGAGTCGCGCTCGAATTACGGAGTTTGCTCATGGCACAATTTCTGACCGCGGCGGATGTCCAACGGCTCGTTGCCAACCCCAGTGGGGACTTACGTGCCGAAACGGCTGCCAAGGTCGCTGAGGCGTTCGAGCAGGGAGCGCTCTCGGACTCGGAGCGTCAGCTTGCCGAACAGATTTTCCGGGTCATGGTGCAGGACGCCGAGGTCAAGGTTCGCGAATCGCTGTCCAGCCATCTGAAGTCGAGCGCGAACCTGCCGCACGACATCGCGCTCAAGATGGCGAAAGACGTGGAGCAGGTCTCGCTGCCCGTCCTCGAATTCTCCAAGGTGTTGAGCGACGCGGACCTGATCGAGATCGTCCGCTCCTCCAGCGCGGAGAAGCAGACCGCGGTCGCCAAGCGCGCCGAGGTCTCCGGCGATGTCGCCAATGCGCTGATCGATCATGGCAAGAACAGCGGCGTGGTTGCCGCGCTGGCCGCCAACAAGGGCGCCAGCCTCGGCGATGCCGAGGTCAGCAAGATTCTCGACAAGCACGGCTCCGATGTCATGGTCACCAACTCGTTGGTGACGCGGCCTAACCTGCCGCTGGCGCTGTCCGAGCGCATCGTGACCATCGTGTCGGCAAGCCTGCGCGACTATCTGGTCGAACGTCACGACATGTCCGACGAAATGGCTGCGGACCTGGTTCTGTCCGCCCGCGAGCGCGCCACCATCATGCTGCTGCCGGCGGGCGCCAAGAGCACCGACGTGGTCGAATTCGCCCAACAGCTCCACAGCGCCGGCAAGCTGTCGCCGACGCTGCTCCTGCGCTCGCTCTGCAGCGGCGACATGGCGTTCTTCGAGGCCGGCATGTCGGTGCTGTCAGGTGTGCCGATCATCAACGCCCGCCTGCTGATCCACGATCAGGGCGTGCTCGGCATGCAGTCGGTCTATCAATACGCCCATCTGCCGCTGGACCTGTTCCCGGCCTTCCGCGCCGCTTTCGACGTGGCGCGCGACATGGACTATGACGGCGGCGACCGCGACCGCCAGCGCTTCGCCGCCAAGGTGATCGAGCGCGTCCTGACCCGCCTCGAACAGCTCGACGAGCGCAACCTCGACTACCTGTTGAGCCGCCTGCAGCAGCTGGCGGCCTGATCTACGCCTTTTCCGCCGGCAGGGTATCGGCGATCAGGCGATATTTCGTGCGCGCGTTCGAGGTCGTGCGATAGAAGGTCAGGAGCTGGTCCCATGGCTCCGCCACCTTCTGGAATCCCGAAATGAAGACGACCAGCGTCCCGACTTCGGCCTTGCCGTTGATCACGAGCCACCCGCCGATCGCCAACACGATCAGGGGGCCGAGCGCGTCGATGAAATTGCCGAGAAAGGTCAGGAAGAACTTGACGCGGTAGATGAGCACGCGGGTGGTGAAAGCGCCGCGCGACAGCTTTACGAACCGCCGCCGCAGATGCGTGAAGGTGAGCGGGCTTTGCTCCCCGGAAACGATGACGCCGCCCAGCTTGCGCAGGAGGCGGGCGTGGATGGCCGCCCACCGGTTGATGCGGCGCTGGCCCAGCGGCACGGTGATGATCTGCGGCACGAACAGCGCCACGGCAAAGGCGGCGATCTCCGGCTGGACCCAGAACAGATAGCCGAGCGTGCCGAAAGCGGTGCCGGCTTGCAGCAGCGGAAACGAGATGGCATCCCCGACGAATCCCGCCACTTCCTCGACCTCGGACGAGGTCATCGAGACGACCGCGCCCTTGTCCACCGCCGTGCTGTGCTCCCGGCGCTTCACCGGTTCGTCCACCAATGCATCGAAGATGCGGGTGCGCAGTTGCAAGCCGACATGTTCGACCAAACTGCCGCGATAGACGTTGAGCGCGTATTTCAGTCCGCCCTGCAGCAGCAGGACCGCCAGGTAGATGCCGCACAGCAGCAGCATGTACTGCACATCC
>DASYRS010000537.1:0-1676 GCA_036004205.1 Dongiaceae bacterium | reverse complement strand
TCTCGATCCTCCTGAAAAGCCCGGAGGAGGCGGTGACCATGGCCTCGCTGGTGGAGAAGGAGACATCGCAGAGCGATGAGCGCGCGCGGGTGGCGGCCGTGTTCTACAACCGCATCAAGAAGGGCATGCCGCTGCAAACGGATCCGACGGTGATCTTTGCCATCACCCTCGGCAAGCTGAAGCTCAATCGCGGCCTGACCTACGACGATCTCAAGATCGACAGCCCGTACAATACCTACCTGGTGAAGGGCCTGCCGCCGGGGCCGATCGCCAATCCCGGCCTCGCCGCGCTGCAGGCCGCGCTGCATCCGATCTCAAGCAAGGAGCTCTATTTCGTCGCCGACGGCACCGGCGGCCACGCCTTCGCCGCCACCATCGACGAGCACAACAAGAACGTCGCCGCCTGGCGCAAGATCCAGAAAGCGCAGCAGACGCAGTAGGCAGGGGATGTTTGATTTCCATAGATGGCGAGCGTGGCTGAGAGATCGGGCAGTTGACCTTGAGGCCGAAGGATTTGTTACGGCATTTAAGATCAACGACAAGTATTTGCCGGGAACCTGCGTCGAGATCCAAACGAACAGCTTGGTTGGAACCTTCTCGAACTGGGAGAATGGTTTTGCAGACTACGATTTCGTCGACGTGCGGACCGGTCAGATAAGCATGGAAGCAATGATTCCGGTCGACGATAGCAACTTTGAAGCCAAGTTCGTCGCTTTCGTGAAGCGCTTTCGTGAGATAGAGTAGTCAGTCCCGTCGTACGAGACGTTGACGCTCAATCCTTCTTCGGCAGCATGCGCAGGATCGGGTCTGCGATCAGCGGCGAAAGGGCGCCCATGGCCCAGGCGAGGAAGGCGGTGGGGAACGGGAAGGCGATGCGGGCGCGGTTGGCGGCGAGGCCGCGGCGGATGATCTCCGCCGCCTTCTCCGCCGGCATCAGGAACGGCATCGGGAAATCGTTGGCGTCGGTCATCGGGCTCTTGATGAAGCCGGGCATCACGACATTGACCTTGACGCCCTGGGGCGCGAGGTCGGCGCGCAGGGCTTCGCCCCAGACCTTGACCGCGGCCTTGCTGCCGCTATAGGCCGGCGCGCCGGGAAAGCCGCGATAGGCGGCGAGCGAGGAGATGATCGCGATCTGGCCGCGCTTGTGCGCGATCATGCGCGGAATGACCGGCAGCGCGACGTTCAGCACGCCATCGAGGTTGACCGCGAAGATCGCGCGCGTCTGCTCCGGCGTTTCCGGGCCGCCATGGGTGCCGCCGGAAATGCCGGCATTGGCGATGACGAGGTCGAGCGGCGCGCGATCGTCCGCCGCGGCGATCCACTGCGCCACGGCAGCAGCGTCGCACACGTCGATCGATCCGACGGTGCTGGTGGCGCCGCGCGCCGCGACCTCCGACGCGACCTGGGCGAGGCGCTCCTGGTTGCGGCCGCCCAGCGACAGATGCGCGCCTGGCCGTGCGTAGGCGAGCGCGAGCGCGGCGCCGATGCCGGAGCTGGCGCCGGTGATCAGGATGTGCGCTGGTGCAGGAGTCGGCATCGAATCCCCCGGGAATCGCCCAGATCTCTGTGGGCCTCACCTTGCCAGAGGCGGCGCCATGCCGGAAGATGCCGCCGCCGTATCGTCGAAAGGGGACCAGCGTGACCATTGCCAGCATGACCGGATTCGCGCGCCG
>DASYRS010000536.1:0-2177 GCA_036004205.1 Dongiaceae bacterium | reverse complement strand
CTTCATCGAAGTGATGCCGATGGGCGATATCGGCGGCGAGCAGAGGCTCGACCAGTATCTGCCGATCTCGTTGCTGCGCGCCAAGCTGAAGACGCGCTACACGCTCGAGGACATCGACTACCGCACCGGCGGCCCCGCGCGCTACGCGCGGATCGCGGAGACCGGGCAGCGCGTCGGCTTCATCACGCCCCTCACCCATAATTTCTGTGAAAGCTGCAACCGCGTGCGGCTGACCTGCACCGGCATGCTCTATATGTGCCTCGGCCAGGACGATTCAGCGGATTTGCGCGCGCCGCTGCGCGCCAGCACGAACGACGCGCTGCTGATGGACGCGATCGACGAGGCCATCGGCCGCAAGCCCAAGGGCCACGATTTCATCATCGACCGCCGCCACAAGGCGCCCGCCGTGCAGCGGCACATGAGCGTCACCGGCGGGTAGCGCCCCTCTCCCATCGCTTCTCCTTTCGTCATGGTCGTGCTTGGCACGACCATGACGATGGAAAGGAATGTGCGCTCTAATCGATCACGATCTGATGGGCGAAGTCGCGGCCGTCGCTGATCGTGATCTGCTTGAAGCCGAGCAGCTTCAGGAGATCGAGGAACGTCGCCTCGTCGGGCTGGGTATGCTGCTGGAAGAACGAGGTCGAGCGCGCGACCGATGTGAAGGTGGCGAGCAGCGCCCGCGCGCGATAGATGGTGTTGAGATGCCCGTCCGACAGCGCGACGATGATCAGCTTGTCGGAGGCATCGCCCTTGCAGAAGATCGCGTAGCTTGGCGCATATTGCCCAGTAACCAATTGCTTGGTGAGGCCGATCACGAACGCCTGGCGCCGCACCCGGTCGCTTTCGGGCAGGGCATAGACCCGCGCCGGATAATGCTCGATGCTGCCCGGCTTCGGATAATAATAACCCTCGTGATGATCGCCCTCGTCGGCCTCGATCTCGTTCTCCGGCGTCATCGCCGCCGGCTGCGCCGTGACGGAATCCCCGGTGGTTTCCTGAGCGTGGCCGCTCAGCGTGACAAACGCGGTGCCGATCACAATGACGGCGCCCGCAACGGCGATCCTGCGCAGACCCAATTCCATGCCATCTCCCCCACAATGCCGCGCTTCCCGCGCGCGGATCGGCTCAGTATACTCCGCCCCTCGCTTTAGGGGAGTCCCGCCCGTTGGCCATGCCGAAGCTCGCTTTCATCGCCGCCGACAGCGCCGAAGCCAAGGAGGCGGAGGTCCTTTTGACGCAGCGCTACGGCGTGCGCGACTGGCAGAGCGCGGACATGCTGGTGGTGCTGGGCGGCGACGGCACCATGCTGCGGGTCATGCACCGCGTGATCAGCGAGCCCAAGCCGATCTTCGGCATGAATTGCGGGACCGTCGGATTCCTCATGAACAAGTTCGACGCGGACGATCTGCCGAAGCGCTTGACCCAGGCCAAGCGCAGCCAGATCCATCCGCTGCTGATGCGCGCCAAGGATCGCAACGGGCGCGAGGAGCGCGCGCTGGCCTTCAACGAGGTCTCGCTGCTGCGCCAGACCGCGCAGGCCGCGAAGCTCGGCATCCATATCGACAATGTGGAGCGGCTGCCCGAGCTGATCTGCGATGGCATCATCATGGCGACGCCCGCCGGCAGCACGGCCTACAACCTGTCCGCCCATGGCCCTATCCTGCCGCTCGGCGCCGGCGTCCTCGCCTTGACGCCGATCAGCGCCTTCCGCCCGCGGCGCTGGCGCGGCGCCATCCTGCCGCACCGCGCCGAAGTGCGCTTCACCATCCGCGACCGCGACAAGCGCCCGGTCAGCGCCACCGCCGATTTCCGCGAGATCCGCGACGTGCGCGAGGTGACGGTGACGGAGGATCAGAGCGTCAGCCTGACCCTGCTGTTCGACCCCGAGCATCATCTGGAAGAGCGCATCCTGCGCGAGCAGTTCCAGGCCTAGCGTTGGCCGCAGCCTGAATCTCGATTCAGAAACCGGTTGATCAGCCGATCGTCCCATACCTGCATTTCAATGAACTTGTCGTATTGCATGGACGGCTCCGTCCTCCAGCGATCACCGGGCATTCCATGCCTTGCGATGACGCCCTTAATCTCGTGCAAGGTAAAGACCTGGCCGTGATAGTCCTTTCGATGACCAACATGACTGTTGTGTTGCGCGATTGCCACGCTGGCCATGCTGTCGG
>DASYRS010000535.1:0-3192 GCA_036004205.1 Dongiaceae bacterium | reverse complement strand
GTCGTAAAACACGAAACGCTGCACCCACGGTTCGTAGTTGCGGAAGAAATAGGGCAAGATGTGCGCTTCGTTCCAGCACACGGCGTAGAGATGGACGATGGGGCGCCGCCAAGCGAACATGATCAGCCCGTCGCCGGCGGCCGCGTCAGGTCCGCTTCAAAGGCGGCGAGACGGCCGCGCGCATCGACAAGCTGCGGCACATCAATCTCATGGGCACCCATGGTGCCAGCCCGGTCGCGCATCGCTTGTCCACGCCAGATTTCGAGGAGCCCCCGCTGGCGGTACGACATACAACAAATCCGCGTGCGATGGCTAGGGACCGGCCACCGGCGGAAGATCGCGCTACAGATACTTGCGGATCTCCTCGGCGATCTGGTCCGGCGTGGCGTCGGGGCCGAAATGCGTGATGTATTTGCCGTCACCGTCCATCAGATAGATCAGCAGCGTGTGGTCCATCAGGTACTCGTCCGGTGCCGTGCCGGCCGCCTTCTGATAGAACACGCGATAGGCCTTGGCGACCTGGGCGATCTGCTGCTTCGTGCCGGTCAGGCCCACCATGCGTGGATGGAAGTTGGAGACGTAGTCCTTCATCACCGGTACCGTGTCGCGGTCGGGATCGACGGTGATGAAGATGGGCACGACACGGTCGGCGGCGACGTCCAGCTTGTCGAGCGTCGCGCTCATCACGCCCAGCGCCGTCGGGCAGGCGTCGGGACAGAAGGTGAAGCCGAAATAGACCAGGGTCAGCTTGCCCTTGAAGGTCTGGTCGGTGACCTGGTTGCCGTTCTGGTCCGTAAGCTCGAACGGTCCGCCGATCAGCGCCTCGCCGCTGACGCCGCCGATCAGCGTGCGCTGATAAAGCTGATAGAGCAGCACGCCGCAGATCGCCAGGACGGCGATAAGGACCATCACCAAAGCGCGGCGCTTCCAGAGCGAATCCATGTCCCCTCGCCGGCTTGCGATGCGTGTGCTCAGTAGGGCTGCAGGCTCTTGAGCAGCGCCTGGGTGTTGGGATTCTTGAACTTGCCCTCCATCACGATGCCGCGCGGAGTCGCGCCCTGGCCGTAATAGGCGCGGTTCCAATCGTCCTTTTTGATGATGCCGGCGCCTTCGAACGACACGCCGCCGAACAGGCCCGCGGTCTTGGCAAAGCTGTAGACGTCGGCTTGCATGTTGGTGGTGGTGTCCGCGCCGATGCCCTTGCCGATCGGCCCGACCGCGATCGACATGTCGCCGCCGAACTTGAGCTGGTCGGTCAGCACGGCGTTCAGCGCCTTGTCGCTCATGACGGTCAGCACGACCTCGCTCACCTGGCCGCCGATCTGCAGGCCGAGGCTGCCGGCCACCAGGTCGTAGAATGCCGGCTGGCTCCAGCCGTCGGCGCCGCGCGCCGACAGGATGCCGTAGCCGCCCTCGGCGCCGAGGATGAAGCCGCCCTTGTAGAGCTCCGGAAAGATCACCACCGCCTTGGCGCGCTTCATGTAGCCGGGCAGCTCGCCGAACTCGACCGAGGTGATCAGCTTGTCGAAGGTGATGCGCGCCTTGTCGAGCACTTCCTGCTGCTGGGTCAGCGCCAGCGCGGCGCGCGCGCCGGCGAGCATGGCGGGCGCGGTCAATCCGGCAAGCATGAGAGAACGGCGGGTCAACATGGCAGCCTCCTGATGGTCCCGGCGAATGTGTGTCCGGCGATCTTTTGATTAACGACTCGGGATCGCAGAACCGGCACAAGAAATAGCCACCGGAATAAGGCGGCGCAATGGCCGCCCGGCAACCCATCCTCACAAGAACGTCAACGGGTTAGGGCTTGCGGGTGCTGATTGACCGCGACAATGCGCCACGCCGGGGCTTCGGTCGCGCCGTCCAGGTGGTCCATGCGGGTGACCGAGCAGGTATCGATCGCGAAGCCGAGGGCGCGCTCCGGCTCGATGCCGAGGGCGATGGAGAGCGCCGCCCGGATGGTCCCGCCATGGACCACCGCGACAATATCGCGGCCGGCATGCTCCGCCGTGATGCGCTCCATCGCCGCCGCGACCCGGTCGACCACGTCCTCGAAGCTTTCCCCGCCGGGCGGCCGTTCGCTGGCCGGCGAATGCCAGAACCGGCGATAGACGCCATCGCGCCGCGCCTCCAGCTCCGCATAGGTCAGGCCTTGCCAATCGCCGAAATGCTGTTCCGCCAACGCGCTGGTGATGATCGGCGCCGGCACGATCTCCATCACCCGCGCGGCGAAGATGGCGGATGCCGTTTGATGCGTGCGCCGAAGATGGCTGACCAGCCAGACCGCATCGTGCGGCAGCGTGCCGGCCAGATGCTTGAACTGTGTTTCGTCCGCGCAATCCGCTTCCAGATCGTCCTGGCCATAGACGCGCCCGTTGGCTCCGATCACCGGCGCGTGCCGCACGAACCACCAGCGGGTGACGGTGTCGGTCACGTGAGCGAGACGATGTTGACGAGGATGGCCAGCTGCGCGACTTCCTCAGCGGCGCCGAGGACGTCGCCGGTATAGCCGCCGATCTGCCGGCGCGCGACTTCGGAGACCAGGAAAGCGGCGACGATCGCGACCACCAGGCTGACCAGGGCCGGTCCCGGCCCGCAGGCGAACGCGGCGATGAGGAGCGCGACGCCGAGCCCCTGATAGGTCGCCGCCGCCGACGGCTTGCCCGCTTCCACCGCCAACCCGTTCGCGCGCGCCAACGGCAGGGAGCGCATGAGGATCGGCAGCACGGCCCGGCCCAGCACATTGGCGGCGATCAACGCGCCCGCCACCATCCGGGGCTCGCCCAGACTGACCAGTGCGCTGACCTTGATCGCAGTCGAGAAGCCGAGCGCCAGCACGCCATAGGAGCCGATGCGGCTGTCGCGCATCACCGCCAGCTTGCGGTCGCGGTCGCCGCGCACGCCCAGCATGTCGGCGAAATCGGCGAGGCCGTCCTCGTGCAGCGCGCCGCCGACGATGACCGTCGCTGCCACGGCAAGCAGCGCCGCCAGCAAGCCGGACAACCCGATCTCCATCGCCAGAAGATAGATGCCGGACCCGACCAGGCCGATGACGGCGCCGGCGATGGGAAAGGCCCGCGCGGCTTCGGCGATCTGGCCCCCGGACGACCCCGGCGGGGATTTCAGCGGCAGGCGGGTGAAAAAGCCGATGGCGAGGCGCAGCTCGCGCCACCATTGGCGGGGATGCCAGGCCGG
>DASYRS010000534.1:0-6287 GCA_036004205.1 Dongiaceae bacterium | reverse complement strand
CGTGGAAGATGGCCTCCCCGTCCCGCACGCCGCGGGACAGGGAGGCCGGTGTTGGATCAGGTCGCCAGCTGATCGCGGATCGGCAGGTTGCGGATGCGCTTGCCGGTGGCCGCGAAGATGGCGTTGGTGAGGGCGGGGGCAATCGGCGGCACGCCGGGCTCGCCGACGCCGCCCAGGGGCTGGCTGTAGTCGCCCGCCGGCATGATGTGGACGTTGATCTCCTTCGGCGCGGCATCGATGCGGGTCACTTCGAACGTATCGAAGTTGGTCTGCTCGGTCCGGCCGTTCTTGAAGGTGATCTCGCCGAGGGTGGCGAGGCTGATGCCCATGATGACCGCGCCCTCCATTTGCGAGCGGATGCGATCGGGGTTGATCTGCGGTCCGCAATCGACCGCGATGTCGACGCGCGGGATGGTGAGCGCGCCGGCATCGCCGACCTGGACCTCGACCACCGCCGCCGTATAGGTGACGAAGCTGCGGTGGGCCGCTATGCCGAGGCCGCTGCCCTTGGGCATGGTGCGGCCCCATTTGGATGCCTCGGCCGCCGTCTCGATCACGGCGCGGAGGCGCTTGGTGTCGAGCAGATAGACCGCCGGATCCTCGCCGTAGTTCCACTTGACCGACAGCTTGCGCAGATCCACCTGCCGCGGCGAGCCGATCAGCTCCAGCAGATAGTCCTTCTGGTCGCGGCCGGCCGCGGCCGCCAGCTCCGCGGCGAAGGATTGCACCGCGAAGGCATGCGGGATGTTGTAGACCGAGCGGAACCAGCCGATGCGGGTATGGGCCTCGGCTTCGGGATTCTCGATGCGCACGTTGGCGATGTCGAACGGCACGTCGACCAGCCCCATGCCCAGCTCGAAATCCACCTCGTGCTTCGGATCGGGCGCGAAGATCGAGATGATGGTGGGCGCCGCGCTGCGATGCAGCCAGGCGACCGGCTTGCCCGCGTCATCGAGGCCGGCCTCGACGCGCTCCATCGATACCGCGTGGAAGTAGTCGTTGGTGATGTCGTCCTCGCGGGTCCAGGTCACCTTGACCGGCTTGCCGTCCATGGCCTTGGAGATCAACCCGGCCTCGACCACATAGTCCGGCTTGGACTTGCGGCCGAAACCGCCGCCGAGCAGCGTGACGTTGACGGTCACGTTCTCGTTCGGAATGCCGAGGCGCTGGGACAGGTGATCGCGCGTCGCCTGCGGCGACTGCACGCAGGCCCAGGCCTCGCACTTGCCATCGACAATCCGCACCACGGCGGCGGGCGGCTCCATCGTGGCATGCGCCAGATGCGGAATGTAGTATTCCGCCTCCACCCGCTTGGCCGCGCCGGCGAGCGCCTTCTCGGCATCGCCGTCGTTGCGGACCACCGCACCGCCGGGCTTGCGCACCGCGTCTTCTAGCGCCGCCTTGTAGGTGTCGGAGGAATAGGATGCGTGCGGGCCGTCGTCCCATTCGATCTTCAGTGCCTCGCGGCCCTTGATCGCGGCCCAGGTGTTGGTCGCGACCACGGCGATGCCGCCCAGCGGCTGGAATACGGCCGGCGCCGGCGTCGGATCGATGGCGACGGTCTTGAGCACGCCGGAGACCTTGAGCGTTTCGGAATCGTCGAACGACTTGACCTTGCCGCCGAACACCGGCGGGCGCGCGACGACGGCGTAGACCATGCCGTCGAGCCGCGTGTCGATGCCGTACTGCGCCTTGCCGGTGGTGATGTCGAACCCGTCGATCAGCGGTGTCTCGCCCTTGCCGATGTAGCGGAACTTGGCGGGGTCCTTGAGCGTGACCTTGTCGGGCGCGGGCACCGGCAATTCGCCCGCCGCCTTCGCCAGCGCGCCGTAGCCGAGGTGACGGTTGGAGGCCTTGTGCACGATCTGGTGGTTGACGGCCTCAACCTCCACGACCGGCACGCCCCATTGCGTCGCGGCCGCTTGTTCCAGCATCTGGCGCGCGGCGGCGCCCATCCGGCGCATCATCGCGAAATGATGGCGCATGCTGCGCGAGCCGTCGGTGTCCTGGTTGCCGAAGCGCGGCTCATCGCCGGTTGCCTGGGCGACCTTGACCTGGGCCCAGTCGGCTTCCAGCTCGTCGGCCACCACCATGGGAATGCTGGTGCGCACGCCCTGCCCCATCTCGGAGCGATGGCAGACCACGGTGACGGTGCCGTCTTCGGCAATGGCGATGAAGACCTTTGCATCTTCGCGCAGGCCATGCGGCATGCCATCGCCGGCATACTTCTCCTCCTCCGCGCGCACCGGCAGGCCGGCGGCGAGGATCAGGCCGCCGGCGGCGATGCCGGTGAGGAAGGAACGGCGGCTGACATTGGCGATCGTTCCGCCCAACGTCTGGTCCAACATCTCATAGCGGGTCATTGCACACCTGCCATTTTCGTGGCGGCCTGCTTGATCGCAGCCCGGATCCTGGGATAAGTGCCGCACCGACAGATATTGCCGCTCATCGCGGAATCGATATCGTCGTCGGTGGGGTTCGGCGTGTCCTTGAGCAGCGAGGCGGCCTGCATCATCTGCCCGCTCTGGCAGTAGCCGCACTGCGGCACGTTGGCCTCGCGCCAGGCGATCTGAACCGGATGGTTGCCGTCAGGGGACAGCCCCTCGATGGTGGTCACGGCCGCGCCGACCGCATCGGATGTCGGCGTCTGGCAGGAGCGCACCGCGGTCCCATCCAAATGCACGGTGCAGGCGCCGCATTGCGCCATGCCGCAGCCGAACTTGGTGCCGGTCATGCCGAGCACGTCGCGCAGCACCCACAGCAGCGGCGTCTCGCCGTCGACATCGACGGTGTGGTCCGCTCCATTGATCTTGAGTGTAAAGGCCATGGTGTCCTCCAAACTGGTTCACGTCGTGGCTAGCAGGTTGGGTCGGCATGCAAGCGCATGGCTCGCATTGGGCACACAATACCGCGGCTCGGTCACCGCTGAGTGACTTCGCCCTTACGATTTCAGAACCAAGAAGGTCGCGCTCCGTCAAAGCCCACATGTTCGTCGTGCACATTCTCAGCCAAGAATGCACGACGGGATCGAAATCGAGGAAGATTTCTGATCCTACTCCGGTTTTCGCGCGCGAGAAAAGCGCAGCCTGAAAAAAGATTCACTCAAGGCATCAAGCGCCAGACAATAGTCTCGCGCTGAGTGCGGTCTTCCAGCTCCAGGCTGGTCGGCACCTGGTAACGCGCCAACTCGACCAGGCCCGATTGCGGCAGGTAGGCGCGGCCGGGATCGCCCATCAGGATGGCAACGCCGCGGCCGGCCAGCGCGCGGAACCAGGCGATGGCCCGCTCCGCCATCGGTCGCTCGTAGCACACGTCGCCGGCCAGCACGACGTCCCAACGCGGCTCGACGCCGATGAGGTCCTCGCGCACCAGCTCGATGGCCACATCGTTGATGCGGGCATTGAGCGCGATCGCCGCGATGGCGTAGTCGTCGATCTCCGCCGCCTGGACCAGGCCGGCGCCGGCCTTGGCCGCGCCGATGGCGGAAAGGCCGCTGCCCGCCGCGAAATCCAGCACCTTCTTGCCCTTGACCCAATCGGGATGATCGATGAGGAAGCGGGTCAGCGCCTGCCCGCCCGCCCAGGCGAAGGCCCAGTACGGCGGCGGCAGGTTCATCCGGGTCAGGCTTGCCTCAGTCGCTTCCCAGATCGGCGTGATCTCGGTCGCGAGATGCAGCCTGATCTCCGGTGTCAGTGGCGGCGCGGCAATCGCGGTCTGCGCCCGGATGAAGGCGCTGGGATCGGCGGTGGAGATCGGGGTCACGACCAGAGACGCCCGAGCACGATGCCGGCCAGCAGAACCCATCCGATCACGCGGTTGCTGTGGAACTTGGCGAGGCAGTCCTTCGGATTGTCGAGATCGACCTCCGCCTCCTGCCATTTGAGATGGCCCGCCACCGCCAGCACGCCGATATAATAGATCCAGCCCATGCCGGCCATGGCGCCCACTGCAACCAGCAGCACCAGCATCGCCACGTCGAACCGCAGCAGCCATTTCTTGGTATCCGCGCCGAGCTTCAGCGCGGTCGATTTGACGCCGATCAGCGTGTCGTCCTCTTTGTCCTGGTGGGCATAGATGGTGTCGTAGCTCAAGGTCCAGAAGAAGCCGGCGGCATAGAGCAGGATCGCGGGCCAGCCGAGTTCGTCCCGCACCGCCGCCCAGCCCATCAGCGCGCCCCAGTTGAAGGTGAGGCCGAGGAACGCCTGCGGCCACCAGGTGATGCGTTTCATGAATGGATAGACTGCAACCAGGATCAGCGAAGCGACGCCGAGCCAGATCGCGGTCGCCGACAATTGCAGCAGGATGACGAGGCCGATGGCGAGCTGCAGCCCGAGGAACGCCAAGGCCTGGGCGAGGCTGAGGCGCCCGCTGGCCAATGGCCGGGTCGCGGTGCGCGCGACCTTGGCATCGATGTCGCGATCGACGATGTCATTGACCGTGCAGCCGGCCCCGCGCATCACCAGCGCGCCGATCCCGAACAGGATCATCAGCCAGAGATCGGGCCAATGGCCCGGTTCCGCCGCCAGCGCGATCGACCACCAGCAGGGGAACAGCAGCAGCCAGGTGCCGATCGGCCGGTCCAGCCGCGCCAGCCGGGCATAGGGCCGCCAACCGGCCGGCAGGCGCCGGTCGACCCAGTCCCCCACTTGAATGTCCGCCGCGCCGCTCATATTGGTGGCATAAGGTTGTGGCCGGATGTCGTCGGGGGACAAAGTCGTTGAAGCGGGACGCGGAGTCAATTTCGTCGGAACGCGGACGCGCGACACAAACTCCGCATGGCCCCTTCCCCCCAGCCGACGCATGTCGGCCTTCGCCGACGGGTGGGGGAAGGTTGGGATGGGGGGTGCCGCCGCACGGCGGTAGGCGAGGAAAACTCGATTCGCAATACCGAGCGTGTCAGCAGCGCAATCGTGAGTGGATCATCCCCAGCAGTCGTGCGACGTCACCCCCCATCCAGCTTCGGCTAAGCTCGCTACGCTCGCTAAGCCTACGCAACCTTCCCCCACAAGGGGGGAAGGGGGAGTCTGTTGTGGGTAGAGCCTGTAGAGCGCGCGCATGATCCCCCGGCTCTACGTCGAACAGCCGCTTGCTACCGGTGCGCTCATTACCGCCGATGACCGCGCGCATCACTATCTGCGCAATGTCATGCGGCGGGCGACGGGCGACGCACTGGTGCTATTCAACGGGCGCGAGGGCGAGTTCGACGCGGAGATCGCCGCCATCGACAAGCGCAAGGTGGAGGTCAGGATCACGCAGCTTCGGCGCGCGCAGGATTCCGTCCCAGATCTCGTGCTGTGTTTCGCGCCGCTGAAGAAAGACGCCATCGACTTCCTGATCGAGAAAGGGACGGAGCTGGGCGTCGCCGCGTTCCAGCCGGTGATCACGCGGCGGACCCAATCCAGCCGGCTCAACCTGGAGCGCCTGCGCGCCAACGCGATCGAGGCGGCGGAACAGACCGAGCGGTTGAGCGTTCCGGATATCCGAGCGCCGCTGAGCTTCGAGGCGCTGCTGACCGGCTGGCAGCCGGCCCGGCATATGATTCTGTGCGCGGAGGCGGGGCCCGCCCTGCCGATCGCCGACCGGTTAAGCGCGCTCACGCGAGACGTTAGCCCTACTAACGCATGGGCTATATTTTGCGGGCCGGAGGGCGGTTTTCATGTGAGCGAGCTTGACCGGTTACGCAATCTGCCCTTTGTTACGCCGGTCGGGCTGGGACCTCGTATTCTGCGCGCTGATACGGCGGCACTGACCGCGCTGGCTGTCTTTCAAGCGATTCTAGGCGATGGCAAGAAGCGGCCGCCGGATCCGATGATGCCGATCGGCACTGGGGCCGAGGGCGGGGAATAGGAGCATCGATGTCGGCACCCCCGAAAGCTGGTGGCGCCCCGATCACGAGCAAGCGGCAGCTTGTCGAATATTTCGAAGGCGGCAACAAGCCGCGGTCGGAATGGCGGATCGGGACCGAGCACGAGAAATTCGTGTTCGACCTCAAGACCCTCAGGACCGTCAGCTACGAGCAACCGAACGGCATCGGCGCGATGCTGCGCGGCCTGCAGCGCTTCGGCTGGCAGCCGGTGGAAGAGCACGGCAACGTCATCGCTTTGACCATGGAAGGCTGCAGCGTCACGCTGGAGCCGGGCGGGCAGTTCGAGCTGTCGGGCGCGCCGCTGCGCTCGATCCACGAGACCTGCGCCGAGGTCGGACGGCACCTCCAGCAGGTGAAGCAGGTGGGCGGCGAGCTTGGCGTCGGCCTGCTCGGCATGGGCATGAACCCCAAATGGCCGCGC
>DASYRS010000533.1:0-8159 GCA_036004205.1 Dongiaceae bacterium | reverse complement strand
GTCAGCGGCTCGTCCAGCAGCAGGATGCGGGGGCGCCGGATCAGCGACCGGCCAAGCGCCACGCGCTGCTGCTCGCCGCCCGAAAGCGTGCTGGGCTTGCGGTCGGTCTTCCCGTCCAACCGGAGCATCGCCGCCGTCTCTTTGACGCGGCGGGCGATCTCCTCGCGCCCGAGCCCGGCTTCCACCAGCGGATAGGCGAAATTCTCGTAGACCGTAAGGTGCGGATAGAGCGCGAAGGACTGGAACACCATCGACACGCCCCGACCCGCAATGGGCTCATGGGTCCAATCCTTGCCGAAGAGCTCGACCCGACCCCGGTCCGGAGCGACCAGGCCGGCGATCGTGCGCAGCGTCGTCGTCTTGCCGACCGAGCTCGGTCCGAACAGCACAAAGAAGCGGCCTTCCGCGACGTTGAACGACAGGTTCTCGAGCGCGCGCACGCGGCCGTAGAACCTGGTGACGTTCGTCAAACTCAGCGCGAAGGTCTCGACCATGGCCAATCTTCCGTCAACGGCACGGCGGACCGTGCCAACCCGCCGCCAAGCGCCTCTCCAGCCGGCAGCCGACCGGAACACCGTGGCGCAGTGCAACCCTTCTCCGGCCCATCGCCTACGCTGGGCCGGACACGCCGCCGCGTCTTGTGGGTATCGGGGTAATTCTTGTGTAAATCGCTCATTTGCGCAACCGCCACGCGGCGTGCGTCCGCGCGCCTTCCCTGGGCGCCTTCGGGGCCGGCGGCAACGGGAGCGACGGGCTGGGACGCACCGGACATCACTCAAAAGCCATCAAGAGACGTTGACGCGACCGCTCGATGTGCTCGTGCATGGCCTGCTCCGCCCCGAGCTCGTCGCCGGATGACAGCGCCGCCAGCAGAGCCTCGTGCTCGGCGAGCGCTTCTTCCGTCACCCGGGCGTGGAACATCAGGCGGAAGATATGGAAGTGGGTGTGGAGGTGCGCCAGCGTATCGCGGATCAGCTCGTTGCCGGAAATCTCCATGATCTGGTCGTGAAAATCGGCGTCGAACCGTGCGAATCCGGAGTAGCTCAGCCTCTCCCTGCGGCCGGCGAGCTTGCGCATCCGCTCGGCGGTTTCCCTCAATTTGCGCATGCGCTCTTCGCTGATGCGTTGCGCAGCCCGGCGCGCGGCAGGCGGCTCCAGCAACAAGCGAAGCTCATAGAGCTCGTCGAAGCGCCTGCGCCTGATTTGCGGCGCCGCGCTGTATCCAACGAGATGCGTCTTGACCACCAGCCCTTCGCCCTCCAGCCGCCCGAGCGCCTCGCGAATGGGTGTATGGGAAACCTCCAGTTCCCGGACCAGGCTGTCGACGGTGATGCGCGCTCCGGGCGCGATTTCCAGGGACATGAGCTTGTTAAAAATCGCCCCATAGACATCATCCGCCAGACCCTTGTGCCTCTGAATAACCATGATACTCCCGCCTTGGGCCGACGAATTGATCGCTGCCTCTGCCGCTGAACCGCACGGAAGGCAGGCGAAACCACGGAAAGCGAGCTGTCCCCGGTTCTTATCGTATACGATAGCATATACGATCTCAAGGGCGGGACCGACGGCATCCGAATCCCGGCTTCGAGACCCAATCGCCTGCACGACGGCGCGTGCCTATTTGATGAATTCGAGAAAGACCGCCAGCTTTTGCCCAACGGTCACGTCCGAGCAGTATTGGAAGCGTGCTCATATGCTGCGCGTAGGTACACCATCGAGGCACCCCGGCGCGCACGGCCTTCCAATGATCCGCGCGCATCTTCCCAATCCCAGGGACTATTGGCCTCAGCCTTGATCTTGGCGGCGTCGCGCCGCGCAAGTTCCAGGATCGACCCGGCAATGGACGGATCGTAGAAGATGATGTCGGCTGCCCGAATGATCCGGGCAGCCCGAATGGTCAACAAGTCCGGATTCTCCGATCCGATGTCCAGCGTGCAGGTTGTTGCGCCATGGTCCGGACTTGCTGCACAGCGGTCGATCAGGGCGTGAGCGGCGGCAACGGCACCCTCCATATGTCCCGCCATGGCAAGTTGCGTCGCCGGTCCATCGAATAGACCTTCCCAGAAGCCAGCGCGCTGTCGCGGCGAATCGAGGCGGTCGCGCACCAGGTGTCGGACGCTAGCCGCAAGAGTGGCGATACGGCCGAAGCCGGCTGGGATCACTGTTTCGAGTCGTTGCCGGACGAGGCGGGCAAGCGCGGGGGCAAGTCCGCCCGTCGAGATCGCGACCACCATCGGCGCGCGGTCGAGGATGGCCGGCAGGATGAAGTCGCACAAGGCGGGCCGGTCCACGACATTGATCGGAACGCCGGCTGCCCGGGCAAGCGATACCGAGACGCAATTGATCGCATCGTCGCCCGACGCGTCAATCGCCAGGATCGCATCGTCGAAGTGGTGCGCGGCCAGAGGCTCTCTGATCGGCACAACCATGCGGTCTCCCGCGATGGCGTCGGCCATGGCGTGATCCATTTGCTGCGCCACCAACTGGACGCGCGCATTGGCACGGCGCAGCAAGGTAAGCTTGGCCAGCGCAGCTTCGCCGCCGCCGATCAGCAGCGCCGCGCGGCCGCGCATGCCGAAAAAGACCGGCAGGTAGGCCAAGCCGCCGTCGGCCAGTGCGTCACTCCGCGGCGAGACGGCGTTCATGGGCGATGATGTCCCTCAGTTCCGGCAGGCACGAGCCGCAATTGGTGCCGCACTGCAGCCTGAGCCCGAGCGTCGCAACATCCGCGATGCGCTCGCAGCGCACGGTTTCGGCGATGCGCTTGCGCCCGACCTGAAAACAGCTGCAGACGATGCGCCCTTCCGACGGCATCGCCACCGGCGCACGGCCCGAGAGCAGCGCACGCCGGTCGGCATCGGACAACGGTTGGCGCGCGGCGAACAAGCCGAGCAACCAGTCCCGCTCCGCCTGTGCCTCTGCCGGTCCCACATAGAGGCACTCCGTCAGCCGGCCGGCACCATCGGTGAGCCCCGCGCGGAACAGGCCGCGCCGCGGGTCGGCATACTCGATCGCCCCCTCGCGCGGCGACGCATCGAGCAGGCGCCGCGCCAGCAGGACGCCGTCGGAAGCGGGCTCCGGTCCTGCCAGCTCATAGAGCCAGCCGCCCGCGACCGCGCGCTTGCTCCAGTGGATGAGACCGGTCGGACGGAACGAACGCCGCGACAGCAGGAAGCCGCTCCAGCGCATGGCGAGCGGTGCGATCGCGACCGGTGTGTGCTTCAACTCGGGCTGGCCGGACCAGGGATCGGCATCCGCATTGACCAGCAGCCCGGCGGTCGCCTGCGCTGCGAACTGGCTGTTCCAGTGCATGGAGAAGAACGCGGCGCCCGGCGCCTGATCTGCCGTCACGCGCACTTGCGCGACCGCGGTGCCCTGGGCGCTGCGAATCCGGGCGAAGCTGCCTTCGGTCAGATCATTCGCGGCGGCATCGGATGGCGCGATCTCGATCATCGGTGCCGGCGCATGGGCCATCAATCGCGGCACCGCGCCAGTGCGCGTCATCGTGTGCCACTGATCGCGCAGCCGTCCGGTGTTCAGCACGATCGGATAGCGCTCGCCGACCGGAACCGCCGGCCCCTCCTGGCGCACCGCAACAAAGCGCGCGCCGCCGTCGGCCGTCGAGAACGCGCCGCCGTCGAACAGTCGCTGCGGTCCACCGCGCGTGCCCGCCGGTACCGGCCATTGCACCGGCGCCAGCGCGTCATACTCGGCATCGGACAGATCGGCCAGGCCGCCCAGATCGAACCGCCGCGCGCCGCCATTCTCGAACGCCGACAAGGCGGCGTGCTCGCGGAAGATCTCGGCCGGCGCGCGATACGGAAACGCAGCCGCGAACCCCATGCGCTGCGCGACCGCGGTGAAGATGCGCCAATCCGGCAGCGCCTCTCCCGGCAGCGGACGGAAGGCGCGCTGACGCGAGATGCGGCGCTCGGAATTGGTGACGGTGCCGTCCTTTTCGCCCCAGGCGGCAGCCGGCAGCAGCACGTGGGCATACCGCGTCGTGTCGGTCATCGTGACGTCGGAGACGATGACAAAATCGCATTTCTTCAGCGCCGCGCGCACACGGCCCGCGTCGGGCAGGCTGACCGCGGGATTGGTGCCGGCGATCCACAGCGCCTTGACCCTTCCGTCCCCCACTGCTTCGAACAGATCGACCGCTTTCAGGCCCGGCCGCGTCGTCATGTTCGGCGCGTTCCAGAACCGCCGCACGCGATCGATGGCGCCGGCATCCTCGAACGCCATGTGCGCCGCGAGCTGGTTGGCAAGGCCGCCGACCTCGCGCCCGCCCATCGCGTTGGGCTGGCCGGTGACGGAGAACGGCCCGAGGCCCGGCCGCCCGATCCGCCCGGTCGCCAGATGGGCGTTGATGATGGCGTTGACCTTGTCGGTGCCGTGGGCCGACTGGTTCACGCCCTGGCTGTAGACGGTGAGGCTGCGCTCGGTGACCGCGAACCAGTCATAGAAGCGCGCAACATCCGCCGCCTGCAAGCCACAACCCGCCGCGACCTTGTCGATGCTGCCGGCGTCGGCGGCCGCAAGCGCGAGCGCGGCGTCGAATCCCGTCGTACATGCGTCGATGTAGGCGCGATCGAGCGCGCCCGTGTCCGCGAGATGTGCCAACAGGCCGTTGAACAGCAGCACATCGGTTCCGGCTTTCAGCGCGAGGTGCAGGTCGGCTTCCGCCGCCGTGGCGGTGCGGCGCGGATCCACCACAACGATCCTGGTGCCCCGCCCTGCACGCGCAGCCAGCAGTCGTTGATAGAGGATCGGGTGGCACCAGGCGGCATTCGATCCAACGAGGACCGCGAGGTCGGCCTCGTCGAAATCTTCGTAGCAGCCCGGCACCACATCCTCGCCGAAGGCGCGGCGATGGCCGGCGACCGAGGAGGCCATGCACAGGCGCGAATTGGTGTCGATGTTGCCGGAGCCGATGAAGCCCTTCATCAGCTTGTTGGCGACGTAGTAGTCCTCTGTCAGGAACTGGCCCGAGACGTAGAAGGCGACCGAATCCGGCCCATGTTGCGCAATCGTCGCTTCCAGGCGGCGCGCGACGAGGTCCAGCGCCTCATCCCATCCGGCTTCCAGACCGGCGATGCGCGGCTTGAGCAACCGTTCTTCCAGGCCGAGCGTCTCGCCGAGGGCGCTGCCCTTGGAGCACAGGCGGCCAAAATTGGCGGGATGCGCATCATCGCCGCGCACCACATCCCATTCGCCCACCATCACGCCGCATCCGACGCCGCAATAGGCGCAGGTGGTGCGGATTACGTCAGCCATGCGCGGCGCGCGCGGCGCGCGGCAGCGCGAGGCGGATGCGCCCCTGATCCACATTGACCGCGATCTGCGAGGCGCAGCCATGGTCGGGACCTTCCGCCGCCCCGGTCTCGAGGCTGATCACCCAATTGTGCAGCGGGCAGGTGACGGAGCGGCCATGAACGATGCCTTCCGACAGCGGTCCGCCCTTGTGCGGGCAGCGGTCATAGAGCGCGAACACCTGATCGTCCGCGGTGCGGAACACGGCGATGTCGCCGCCGCCTGAGCGCACGACGCGCGCGCCCATCGGCGGGATGTCCGACACCAATCCGACATCGATCCAATCCGTCTTCATGCCGTCACCTCCGCAAGGGGCGTGAATTCATGCGCAGCAGCGCCGGCGGCGCGCTCCGCCCAGGGATCCTTCTGCGTGAAGCCGACGGCATGGCGGAAGCGCGCATGAAGCACGCGCCGGCCCTGCACATCCTCGACGATCCTGCGCTGCAGGTAGGCAAGGCCCACCCGCTCGATCCACGGCCAGGGCCGCTCCAGATAGCTGCCCTCCTCGCGATAGAGCTGCAGAAAGGCGCAGCAATATTCCAGCACCTCCTCCGCGGTCGCGACCTTGCAGAGAAGCTGGGTGGCGCGGACATGCATGCCGGCCGCGCCGCCGACATGCAACTCCCAGCCGGATTCCACCGCCACCACGCCGAAATCCTTGACCGTCGCCTCGGCGCAATTGCGCGGGCAGCCTGACACCGCCATCTTCACCTTGTGCGGCGTCCAGGCGCCCCAGGTCGCGCGCTCCAGCGCGATGCCCATGGCGGTCGAATCCTGCGTGCCGAAGCGGCACCATTCCGACCCGACGCAGGTCTTCACCGTGCGCAGCGCCTTGCCGTAGGCGTGGCCGGACACCAGGCCGGCCTTGTTCAGGTCCGCCCACACCGCTGGCAACTGCTCCTTCTTCACACCGAGCAGGTCGACGCGTTGGCCGCCCGTCACCTTCACGCTCGGGATCTGATAGCGGTCGACCACGTCGGCGATGGCGCGCAGCTCCGCCGCGCTGGTGACGCCGCCCCACATGCGCGGCACCACCGAATAGGTGCCGTCCTTCTGGATGTTGGCGTGTACCCGCTCGTTGACAAAGCGCGATTGCGCATCGTCACGATACTCGCCTGGGTATTCGCACAGCAGATAGTAGTTGAGGGCCGGCCGGCATTTGGAGCAGCCATTGGCGCTCTTCCAGCCCAGCTCCTGCATCACCTCCGGGATGGTGCGCATCTCCTTGGCGCGGATCAGCTTGCGGATCTCGTCATGGCCGTAGGTCGTGCAGCCACAGACCGGCTTCACCGACGATGCCGCCTGGAACGCATCGCCGAGCGTGCATTTCAGCAGCTTCTCGACCAGCCCGGTGCAGGAGCCGCAGGAGGCCGATGCCTTGGTGTGGGCGCGGACCTCCTCGACACTCTCCAGCCCCTTGGCCTGGATCGCACCGACGATCTTGCCTTTGCACACGCCGTTGCAGCCGCAGATCTCCGCCTCCGCCGGCAGTGCTGCAACGGCTTCAAGAGGGTCCGGCGCGGCACCTCCCGCGGCAAAGCTCGGGCCGAAGATCAAGGTGTCGCGCTCGCTCGATACATCCTCGCCGGAGCGCAGCAACTGGAACAGGCGCGCGCCATCGGCGGTGTCGCCGTAGAGCACGGCGCCGACGATGCGATCCTCCTTGAGGATGATGCGCTTGTAGATGCCGCGCGCCGCGTCGCGAAAGACGATGTCCTCCGACTCCTTGTCGGCGCCGAAGGCACCGGCGGAGAACACGTCGATGCCGGTGACCTTGAGCTTGGTGCTGGTGACCGACCCCTGATAGGCGGAGCCGGCAATGCCGGCGAGCTGGTCCGCCGCCACCTTCGCCATCTCGTAAAGCGGTGCGACCAGGCCGTAGCTCTGGCCACGATGCTCGACGCATTCGCCGACCGCCAGGATCGCTTCGTCGGACGTCACCATGCGGTCATCGACGACGAGCCCGCGATTGGCAGCGAGCCCGGCCGCCTTGCCAAGATCGCAGTTGGGCTTGATGCCGGCCGCCATCACGACCAGGTCGGCGGGAATCTCGCGCCCATCCTTGAGGCGGACGCCTTGGACGTGGCTGTCGCCGAAAATGCCATCGGTATTGGCGTCGGTGATGACCGCCAGGCCGCGCCGCTCCAGCTCTCGCCGCAGCAGATGACCGGCCGCGTTGTCCAGCTGACGCTCCATGACCGTCGCCATCAGATGCACCACCGTGACCGTCATGCCGCGCGCCAGCAGGCCGTTGGCGGCTTCGAGACCGAGCAAGCCGCCCCCGATCACCACCGCGCGCCGGCCGTTTCCCGCCGCCGCCACCATCGCGTCGACGTCCGCGATGTCGCGGAACGTCACCACGCCCGGCAGATCGCGGCCCGGCACCGGAATGACAAAGGGATGCGAACCGGTCGCGATCACCAGCCGGTCATAGGGAAAGCGGCTGCCATCCGCCGCGATAACGTCATGGGCCGCACGATCGATCGCATCGATGCGCGTGCCGGCGCGCAGATCGAAGCCGTTCGCGGCATACCAGGCACGATCGTGAGTGACGATGTCTTCGAATCTTTTCTCTCCCGCCAGCACCGGTGAGAGCATGATGCGGTTGTAGGTCGGGTGCGGTTCCGCACCGAACACCGTCACGTCGTAGCGATCGGGCGCGCGCTCGAGCAGCTCCTCGAGCACCCTCACGCCCGCCATGCCATTGCCGATGAGGACGAGTTTCTCTCGCATTGTCCGTGCTCCTACGCCGCGGCCTCGGCGGCTTGCGCCGCCTTGGCCTGCGGCTTGCCGCCGGTCTCGTGATCCTTGAGGAAGGTCAGCAGCTCCTCGCGGTACTCGGAGTA
>DASYRS010000532.1:0-10993 GCA_036004205.1 Dongiaceae bacterium | reverse complement strand
CGACGCCATGTTCTTCTGGGAGCAGGACCAGAAGGTGCGGCTGGCCGAACGGCTGCCGGGGCTGAACGACATCATCTTCCATGCCAGGCTCGGCACGCTCGGGCAAAAGGTCGCGCGGATCGAAGCCCTGGCGCGGCACTTGGCCGGCCTCATTCCCGGCTGCGATGCGGACCAGGCCGCCCAGGCCGCGCGCCTGGCGAAGGCCGACCTCACCAGCGGGATGGTGGGCGAATTTCCGGAACTCCAGGGCATCATGGGGCGTTACTACGCCGGGATCGAGGGGCATGCTCCTGAGATTGCCGATGCAATTGCCGACCATTACAGGCCCCTCGGTCCCACCGATCTGTGTCCCTCGGCGCCGGCCAGCGTCGCGGTGGCTCTGGCGGACAAGATCGATAGCCTGGTCGGGTTTTTCGCGATCGACGAGAAGCCGACCGGCTCCAAGGACCCCTTTGCGTTGCGGCGCGCAGCCTTGGGAATCATCCGGCTGATCCTGGAAAACGGCTTGAGGTTGAAACTGCGCGACGTGTTCGGCTTCGCACATAGCGGCTTCTATGACCAGGGCGGGTTCGAGCAGAACCAGCCGAAGGTGGTCATCGCCCAGCTGCTCGAATTCTTCGCCGACCGCCTGAAGGTCGCGCTGAAGGAGCAGGGCGTGCGCCACGATCTGATCGCGGCCGTGTTCGCGCTGGGCGACGAGGACGATCTGGTGCGCCTGATGGCGCGGGTGAAGGCGCTGCAGGATCTGGTGGAGAGCGACGCCGGCGCCAACCTGCTGGCCGCCTATCGCCGCGCCAGCAACATCGTGCGCATCGAGGAGAAGAAGGATGGCGCGACCTATGACGGTCCCGCCGATCCCGCCAAGTTCACCCAGGACGAGGAGAGAAAGCTCTTCAAGGCCCTGGAGCAGGAATCGCAGACGGCGCGCAAGCGCATCGCGAACGAGGAATTCGTCGCCGCGATGGGCTCGCTGTCCAATTTGCGCGCGCCGATCGACGATTTCTTCGACCGCGTGACGGTCAACGATCCAGAGCCGGCGATGCGGACCAACCGCTTGCGTCTGCTCTCCACCATCCGCGCGACCCTGAATACGGTCGCCGACTTTTCCAAGATCGAAGCCAAAGCCGAAGCTTAGCGACCGAAGGGTAGGTGATGATGGCGAAGTGGGTGTATCGGTTCGGGGGTGGTTCCGCCGAGGGCCGCGCGGACATGCGCAACCTGCTGGGCGGCAAGGGCGCCAATCTCGCGGAGATGAGTGCGCTCGGCCTGCCGGTGCCGCCAGGCTTCACCATCACGACCGAGGTCTGCACCTATTTCTACGCCAACGGCAAATCCTATCCCGCCGAGTTGAAAAGCGAGGTGGAGGCCGGCCTGCGCAAGATCGAGGAGATCGTGGGCGCCAAGTTCGGCGATCCCAAGAAGCCGCTGCGGGTCTCCGTGCGCTCGGGCGCGCGCGTCTCCATGCCGGGCATGATGGATACCGTGCTCAATCTCGGCCTCAACGACGCTACGGCCGCCGGCCTCGCCAAGCAGGCGGGCGACGAGCGTTTCGCCTACGATTCCTACCGCCGCTTCGTCCAGATGTACGGAAACGTGGTGCTGGGGGTCGAGCATCACAGCTTCGAGGAGATCCTCGAGCTGCATAAATCCGACCTCAACGTTGAATCGGACACCCAGCTCAAGGCCGAGCATTGGAAGAAGGTGATCGAGGATTACAAGGCGAAGGTCGAGGAAGAGATCGGCAAGCCGTTCCCGCAGGACCCGAAGGAACAGCTTTGGGGCGCGATCGGCGCGGTGTTCGGCTCGTGGAACATCCAGCGGGCAGTGACCTACCGCAAGATCAACAACATCCCGGAAGACTGGGGCACCGCGGTCAACGTCCAGGCCATGGTGTTCGGCAACATGGGCGAGGACTGCGCGACCGGCGTCGCCTTCACGCGCAACCCTTCGACCGGCACCAAGGAATTCTACGGCGAATATCTGGTCAACGCGCAGGGCGAGGATGTCGTCGCCGGCATCCGCACGCCGCAGCAGGTGACCATCGCCGGCAAGAAGGCGAACAATTCCACGCTGCCGGCGATGGAAGAGGTGATGCCGACGGTCTTCAAGCAGCTGGACCAGGTGCGCCAGCAGCTGGAGAAGCACTATGCCGACATGCAGGACATCGAATTCACGGTCCAGCAGGGCAAGCTCTACATGCTGCAGACCCGCAACGGCAAGCGCACGGCCGCGGCCGCGCTGAAGATCGCCGTCGATCTCTGCAGCGAGGGCCTGATCGACGAAGCGACCGCGGTCGCCCGCATCGATCCCGCCTCGCTCGACCAGTTGCTGCATCCGACCCTCGATCCCAAGGCCAAGAAAGAGGCGGTGGCGCGCGGCCTGCCGGCCAGTCCCGGCGCCGCGTCCGGCCAGGTCGTCTTCACCGCCGACGAGGCGGAGGATCGCGCCTCCAAGGGACACGAAGTCATCCTGGTGCGGGTCGAGACCAGTCCGGAAGACATCCACGGCATGCACGCCGCCGTCGGCATCCTCACCACCCGTGGCGGCATGACCAGCCACGCGGCCGTGGTGGCGCGCGGCATGGGCCGGCCCTGCGTCTCCGGCGCGGGCGAGATCCGGGTCGATGCCGATAAGAAGCTGATGGTGGTCAAGGGCCATCGGGTGGCCGAAGGCGACATCATCACCATCGACGGGGGCACCGGCGAAGTGATGATCGGAGAGGTTCCGACCATCCGGCCGCAGCTCTCGGGCGATTTCGCGAAGCTGATGTCCTGGGCCGACAAGGTGCGCACGCTGAAGGTCCGCACCAACGCCGAGACGCCGCTCGACGCCCGCACCGCGCGCGAGTTCGGCGCGGAAGGCATCGGGCTCTGCCGCACCGAGCATATGTTCTTCGACGGCGAGCGCATCGTGGCGATGCGCGAGATGATCATGGCCGACACGGTCGAGGGGCGGAAGAAGGCGCTGGCCAAGATCCTGCCCATGCAACGCCAGGATTTCATCGAGCTGTTCAAGATCATGCGCGGCTTGCCCGTCACGATCCGCCTGCTCGATCCGCCGCTGCACGAGTTCCTGCCCAACACGCGCGAGGAGATGGCGGAGGTGGCGGCCGCCACCGGCGTCTCGGCCGACGCGGTCCAGGCGCGCGCGGCGCAGCTCCATGAGTCCAACCCGATGCTCGGCCATCGCGGCTGCCGGCTCGGCATCACCTATCCCGAGATCTACGAGATGCAGGCCCGCGCCATCTTCGAAGCCGCCGCGGCCGTGCATAAGGAGATCGGCGAGACGGTCGAGGCGGAGATCATGATTCCGCTGATCAGCGTTCCCAAGGAGCTATCCCTGATGAAAGCGGCGGTCGAGCGGGTCGCCGCCGAAGTGGAGAAGGCGACCGGCTTCAAGTTCCCGTACCTGATCGGCACAATGATCGAGTTGCCGCGCGCCTGTTTGCTGGCGGGCGAGATCGCCAAGGAGGCGCAGTTCTTCTCCTTCGGCACCAACGATCTGACGCAAACGACCTATGGCCTCAGCCGCGACGATGCCGCGCGCTTCATCGCCTCCTACGAGCGCCAGGGCATCCTCAAACAGGATCCCTTCATCAGTATCGATATCGAGGGTGTCGGCGAGCTGGTGGAGATCGCGACCGAGCGCGGCCGCAAGGCCCGCCCAAAGCTGAAGCTCGGCATTTGTGGTGAGCATGGCGGTGATCCGGCCTCCGTCCACTTCTGCGCCAAAGTCGGCCTGGACTACGTCTCCTGCTCCCCCTACCGCGTCCCGATCGCCAAGCTCGCGGCGGCGCAGGCGGCGCTCGCAGGCAGCGACGGGCGCAAGGGCGAGGGGTGAGGCTGTCTGTCCGGACATAGTTTGCTATGGTCGTTTGCTATGGTCGGGGCATGACACGTCGTTCGGCACACCCCAACTTTTCTGTCACCCCGCGCTTGACCCGGGCCCCACATGGCATCGCGGCGGCGCGGATGGACCGCACGGGTCCCGGATCGCGCCGCTGCGCGGCCGTCCGGGATGACGGTCTTGTATCGGGGTTTCCTTGACCACACTCTCCACGCTCCGCGTCGGCGGCAAGCCCGCGCTCGCCCAGGCGCTCGCCGCGCTGGAGCGCGATCCGGACTCCGTGGAAACCCTGGCGCTGCTCGATGAAGCCTTCGCGCGGCCGATGGCGCAGGTGATCGGCCTTACCGGCCCACCCGGCGTCGGCAAGTCGACGCTGGCCGGCGCTCTCATCCAGCTCTATCGCAGAGAGGCCAAGACCATCGGCGTGATCGCGGTCGACCCGAGCTCGCGGCGCACCGGCGGCGCGCTGCTGGGCGACCGCACGCGCATCCGCACCGACCCGGACGATGCCGGCGTGTTCGTGCGCTCGATGGCGGCGCGCGACCGGCTGGGCGGCCTCTCCGATCTCACCTATGGCGCGATGGTGCTGATGCGCGCGCTCTACGACCTCGTGCTGGTGGAGACGGTCGGCGTCGGCCAGTCGGAGACCGAGATCGCGCTGACCGCCGACACCATCGTGTTCTGCGTGCAGCCCGGGTCAGGCGACAGCCTGCAATACATGAAGGCCGGCATCGCCGAGATTCCCGACATCGTCGCCGTCACCAAGTCCGACCTCGGCGCCCCCGCGATCCGCGCCAAGGCCGATGTCAGAGGCGCGCTCTCTTTGTCCTCATCGGACTCGGGCACCTGGGCCCCGCAAGTCCTGCTGCTCTCCGCCCAGACCGGCGACCACCTCGACCGCCTCTCTCAGGCGATCCACGATCACTGGGCGTGGCTGTCGGCGGAGCAGCGCCTGCCTCGCCGCCGCGACGCGCAGGCCGCGGCGTGGCTCGCCCTCGCGGTCAAGGAGCGGTGGGGCAGGGACGGATTGCGCAAGGTCCAGTTACAGCGCGTGGATGACGATGGGGGAACGCCGTTCCGTCGTCTGGCGGATATACTGCGCAACACATGAAAGAGGTGCCCCATGAAAGCCTATTGCATCGTCTATGAACGCCTCCACGACCCGAAAATGTTCGACGAATACCGCAAGCAGGTGATGCCGACCATCGAGGCCTATGGCGGCAAGTTCCTGGTGCGGGGCGGCAAGTTCACCGTGCTGGAGGGCGAGATGCCGTTCGAGCGCATCGCGCTGCTCGAATTTCCGTCGCGCAAGGCGGCGGAGGACTGGTACAACTCGCCGGCCTATCAGAAGATCCTGCCGCTCCGGCTCAACGCCACGCACTGCCAGTTCATCGTGGCCGACGGCTTCGAATAGTCGAGCCTCAGCCGACCGGCGCGAACACCCCGATTTCGCCTTCGATCCCGCGCACCCGCTGTCCGCCCTGGCTGTGCAGCGGGCGGCTGGTGGCGGCGGCGAAATCGGCCGAGGCGAGGATGGTCGTTTTCACCGTCTTGGTCAGGTCCTGCAGCCGGCTCGCCAGGTTCACCGCCGGGCCGATGACCGTGAAATCGAGCCGGTCGCGCGTCCCGATATTGCCGAACTCCACCTCGCCCCAATGCAGCCCGATGCCGAAGGCGAGGGGCGGGCGGCCCTCCTGCGCCAGGTCCCGGTTCAGCGCATCGGTGCCGGCAAGCGCCGCCACCGCCGCATCCAGCGCGCGGTCGCAGGTCTTGGTCCGGCTCTCTCCCAGCGGAAATACCGCCAGCAAGCCGTCGCCCATGAATTTCAGGATGTCGCCGCGATGCGCGCCGATGGCGCCGCCGACCACCTCGAACCAGCGATTGAGCAGGCTCACGATCTCGCCATGCTGCGCCCGGTCGGTCATGGCGGTGAAGCCGCGCAGGTCGCAGATCAGGATCGCGGCCTCGATGCGGGTCACGTCGCCGCGCTCGATCTGCCCGGCATAGACCCGTTCCGCCGGCGCGCGGCCCAGATAGTGCGTCAGCAGGTCAAGCGCGATATGCCGTAGCACCCAGCGCTCGGCGACTGGCGACCACAGCCGCGCCGCCATCTGCAGCCGCTCGAGATCGAGGTCGGAGAATCCGCCTTCCCGCGTGCTGGCGAGGCTCAAGATCGACGTGCGGGTCGCATCCTGGAACGGCAGCGGCATCACGAAATAGTCGGTCATGCCGAATTCCTGGAACTGCTGGATCAGCTCCATGTCCGGCACCGGCTCCGGCCTGTGCCAGCGGAACGGGCGATTGGTGGTATCGACGACATAGATCGCGCTCTTCAGATAATCCATGCGCGTCGAAAGGCCGGCACGGTTGATCTCCGTCCGGGTCAGCGCGCCGTCGCGCCAGATCAGTTGCGATCCGCTGAGCTCCGGATTGAGAACTTCGAGCCCCAGCGTGCAGCGCCACAGCGGGCAGATCCACTCCGCCATGCGCGTGCAGAAGCCGGCGAACAGCTCGGAAAAGGCGAGGGCACCGATATTGTTCTGGGCCTGCCCATCGGCATCCGTGCCGGTCTCGCCCAGCGCATGCACCGCCAGCCACGCCGCCAGGCGGCCATAGATCGCGTCGCTGGTGTCTGCTTCGTGGAGTGCCATCTTGGCGCCGATCCTAGATCGATTTGCCGCGGTGGCAAGCCGCGTGCCCATGACACAATGTTCGGCCGTCAGCAGCCGGTCATGATCCGCGTGGTTCGGTTGGACGGGCGCTTCCCGGGTGCGCGCCGGTTGAGGACACATGGCGACTCCCAAACCTATATTTCCCTATGGATGTTGGCGGCACCGGGAAAATCTGGTCTTATCCATGCTGACCGGGCGGAAACGTGCCAATAGATGATCCAGCCCGGCGCGGAACCATGCGCCTATTGATCGTCGAGGACGAACCGACCCTGGGCGAGTTGCTGCGCCGTAATCTGACGGCGCGCGGCTTCGCCGTCGATCTGGCGCAGAGCCGCGCCGATGCCGCCGCTTTCCTGGACGTCGAGACTTACGATGCCGTCCTGCTCGACCGGCGCCTGGGCGACGGCGACGGTCTTGCGCTGGTCAAGCAGATCCGCGGCAAGGGCTCGGAGGCGGGCATCCTGTTCCTGACCGCGCGCGACGCGCCTGTCGATCGGATCGAGGGCCTGGATGCCGGTGCCGACGATTACATCGTGAAGCCCTTCGACATGGATGAGCTGAATGCGCGGCTGCGCGCCGTCCTGCGTCGGCCGGGCAAGCGGATGGCGACAATCCTGGAGGCGGGCAACCTCTCGTTCGACGCCGCCCAGCGCCGCGCCTCGGTCGGTGAACAGCCGGTCGAACTGCCGCGCCAGGAGGCTGCGCTGCTGGAGCTGCTGTTGCGCAGCCAGGGCGCGGTCGTGAAGCGCGAGGATATCCAGCGCAGCCTCTATGGCTTCGACGACGAGGTGACGCCCAACGCCGTCGATGCCGCGATCTCGCGCCTGCGCAAGCGTCTGCGGGCGGCCGGCGCCGACGTGGAGATCGCCGTGCTGCGCGGCGTCGGATGCATGCTGGAAGTGCGCTCGTCATGAGCGCCGTCCGTGCTCTCGAGCGCCGCGACTGGCTGGTCGTCCTCGGCGTCGCGTTGATCGGGCTGGTGGCGATCCTGGTCGGCTGGTGGACGGCGGAGTTCCGGGTGCGCGATGCCGTCCGCTCCTACGCCTTGTCGGTGGCGGAGCGTGTGACCGAGGCGGCCGCCGACATCCTCGATCCGAACGGGCCGGAGACCGTCTACGCCAATGACCGCGAGGCGCACGCGGTCGCGTTGGAACTGCTGCAGCGCACCTCCGGCGTGCTGCGGATGGTGGCGTACGACCGCAACAGCGTGGTCTGGCTGGATTCGACCGGCGCCGCGCTCGGCCGTCGCTACGACCAGGAGGATGTGGCCGAGGTGTTCGCGACCGGCGAGCCCTTGACGATGCTGCACATGACGGGCGGCGAATATCACGTGCTGGGATTGGACGAGGGCGCCAGCGCGACGGCCGAGATCTATGTGCCGATCCGGCGCCGCGGCGCGATCGTCGGCGCCTTCGAGCTCTATCTCGACGCCACCGACACCCTGGCGGCCGCGACCAACATCGCGCGCATCGCCTATGCCGTGTTCGTGGTGACGATCCTGCTGGCGATGATCGCGATCCTGGTGCTGGTCTGGCGCTCGCTGCTGCGCCGCCGCCACGACCTGCTGGCGATCGACGCGCTGCGGCGCAATGCGGAGGCGATCTCCGCCGAGCTCGCCGCCGTCAACAAGCGCCAGGAGCGATTCAACGCCAATGCCGCGCACGAGCTGCGCACGCCGCTCGCCATCCTGCGCGCGCGGCTGGACGCGATGGCGGAAAGCGACGATTCGCGGGCCCTGAAACGCGACGTGGACGGCATGATCCATCAGGTCGAGCTGTTGCTCGAGCTGGCGCGGACCGAGACCGCGAGCGTGGGCACCGACGCCGAGATCGACCTCGCCGAACTGGCACAGGATCTGGCCGCGCGGCTCTACCCGATGGCGCGCCGCGCCGGGCGCGAGATCGCGGTCGAGGCGCCGCGTCATGCCGTGATCGTGGCGGGGGAGCGCGCGCTGATGGAAAGCGCGGTCCGCAACCTGCTGGAGAACGCGCTGAGGGCCTCGCCGCGCGGCGCCACCGTCCGCCTGGTGGTGGAGGAGGGCCCGCCGCGCCTCGCCGTCGCTGATCATGGTCCTGGCCTCGATCCCGCCGAATTGCCCGAGCTGACCGAACCGTTCCGGCGGGGCCCCAAGGGCGGCTCGGCCGGCCTCGGCCTCGCGATCGTGGCCGAAGCCGCCAAGCGGCTGAAAGCCCAGCTGTCCCTCGCCCGCACCGACGAGGCGGGCGGTGCCACCTTCTCGCTGACCTTCCCGCGCTAGGAACGACCCATGCGCACAATTGGACCCGTGCTGGCAATCCTGGGCAATCTGTTGCTGGTGCCGCTTGCTCACGCTGCCAGCTTGCAATGCACCACTGCCGACAAATCCACCTGGCTGAACCCGGCTGACGTCAAAAAGATGCTGGAGCAACATGGCTTCGCCGATATCGGCGCGATCAAGGCGAACGACGACAATTGCTATGTCGTCCAAGCGACCGACCAGAGCGGCGCCAAGAAGACGCTCTATCTCGACCCCACCGACGGCGCGCTGATGGGGATGGAATAGCTCTATCCCTGTACGCCGGTAGAGCGTGACAAGCCTGCGCGTGCCCGGGCAGTATCTGCGTCACACAAGCGGGGACCCATCATGCCACCCAAAGGAAAGAAGTCGGCACCGCGCAAGGCGCCGGCGCGGACGAGCAAGGCTGCCATCGCGGCCGCCTTCCAGCGCGCCTCGGCGAAAGCGGCGCAATCGCCGTATCGCGTGGTGCGGCGGGTTGAGCGCATCCTCTATGACGACGTGCCGACCTTCATGGAGGCGCCCTATGCCGACGAGGCGCCGGATGCCGATGTCGTCGTGGTAGGGCTGCCGTACGAGGGCGTGAAGATCCTGGATCCCCGCCGCTTCCTGCCCGCGCAGGCGACTCACCAGGCGGACATCTATTCCCGCACCGGCGCGACCGGCGCCCCCGCCGCGATCCGCCGCAACGCGATCTATTATTCGCTCGATCATTCCGGCGGCCTGTTCCCGGAGCGGGGGCCGGACTACCAGATCGCCGATTGGTGCAAGATCTCGGACGGCGGCGACATCCGCGTCGACTACGAGATCGATGCGGAGACCATGTTGCACAAGGCGGGCGACCGCATCGAGCGCCTGATCGGTCGCGACAAGGTGCTGATCCTGCTGGGCGGCGACGACACCATTCCCTATGTCGGCGTGCGCTCGGTCGCGCGTCAGCGCAAGCAGCGCATCGCCGTCCTCAAGTTCGACTCGCACTACGACCTGGCGTGGGAGCCGCGCTATTGGGCCGGCTCGCAATGGGCGCGCTGTTTCGAAGGCGGCTATCTCGATCCCGTGAACTTCGCCGAGATCGGCATTCGCGGCACCCGTAATTCGCTGGCCTGGCACGAAGCCGCGCGCGAGCTCGACATCGGCATCTGGACCCTGCAGGACGTGGAGGAGAAGGGCATCAGGCAATGCGTGCGCGAGGCGCTGGCCCGCATCTGCCGCGGCGTCGACGCGCTCTATCTCTCGCTCGATCTCGACGTGATCGATCCGGCGTTCCTGCCGGCGCAGAAATACCCCGATCCCGCCGGCCTCACCGCACGCGAAATCCTGCAGGCGCTGCGGCTGGCGATCGAGGAGGGGCCGGAGGTGGTCGGCTTCGACATGGCCTGCCTCGGCCCCGATTTCGACCTGAACGGCCTCGGCGCCCAGCTTGCCGCGCGCTGCGCCGTCGAGGTCATCGGTGGCCTCGGCTGGAAAAAGGCGCAGGCCGCCGCGCAGCGGTCGAAACGCCGCTAGACGCTGGCCGCTCTCGGCCGCGCCCGGTCGTGCGGCTTGCCGGCGGGCCATTCATGGACTCGTTCCGGCGGGAAGGCGATGGTCACGCTTGTGCCCTCGTGCTGGACGCTGCTGATCTGCAAGGTCGCATCGTGAGCCTCGGCCATGGACTTGACCAGGGCAAGACCCAGGCCGACGCCGTCGCGGCTTCGCGATAGGGCGTTTTCCACCTGTTCGAACGGGCGCAGGATGCGATCGAGATCGCTCGGCGCGATTCCAATTCCCTGGTCATCGACCGAGAACTGCATCGTCCGATCGGACATCTGCGTGACCGACAGCTTGATGTGCGTGTTGGCCGCGCTGAACTTGATCGAGTTGGAGACGAGATTGATCAGCATCTGCTTGACGAGGCGGCCGTCCGCCCACAGCCCGCAGGTCACGCCGTGGAGCTCGACCGTCATGGCGATATTGGCCTCCTGCAGCTTGCCCGACATCAAGGTCTCGACCGATCGGCATATCTCCTCGACCGAGATCAGGAATTCCTTCAGCCGGGGCATGCCGGCCTCGATCGAAGAGACGTCGAGAATATCGTTGATGATCGCCAGCAGGTGCGTGGCGCTCTCGTGGATATCCTTGACATAGCCGCGATAGGCCTCCGTCCCGAGCGGCCCCATCAGCTCCGCCGTCATGATCTCGGAGAAGCCGATGACCGCGT
>DASYRS010000531.1:0-2678 GCA_036004205.1 Dongiaceae bacterium | reverse complement strand
GAAGATAAGCGGCGCCTTCGACCGCCAGGAATGCGGATAGGGGTGCACCAGCTTGCCGCTCTTCAGCAGCTTGCCCGCCGCGTCGAGCGCCGCGATCACCGCCGGATTGGCATCGCCCGCCTTGCCGCGCTGGTTGAGCACCGCCTTGCCGGCGAACAGCGGCACGTGGTCGTAGTAGCGGCCGTCCGGGCCGACGGTCTGCGGCATCTCGACCCCATGGGCCATGCCGAGTTCGTAGTCGTCGGTGCCATGGCCCGGCGCGATGTGCACGAAGCCGGTGCCGGCCTCTGTGGTGACGAAATCGCCCGGCCAGACTTTGACGGTGAAGTCATAGCCCCCAAGTCCCACGGGCCCGTTGAGCGGATGATGCGTCGCGGTGCCGACCAGGTCCGCGCCCTTGCCGCGCCAAGCCACGCGAGAGCCGGTGACGCCGATCTCGTTCTGGAAATCGGCCATCAGAGCTTCGGCGACGACCAGTTTGTCGCCGGCCTTTGCTTTCGCACCGTCCGCGACGGACTTCACTTCGAGCAGCACGTAGTCGATCGCAGCGCCGGTTGCGAGCGCGCGGTTGCCGGGGATGGTCCAGGGCGTCGTGGTCCAGATCACGATCGAGGCACCGGCCAGCTCTTTCACCGGCGAGGACGTGATCGGGAACGTGACCCAGATCGTGTCCGAGGTGTGGTCGTAATATTCGATCTCCGCCTCGGCCAGCGCGGTCTTCTCGACCACCGACCACATCACGGGCTTGGACCCGCGATAGAGCCCGCCATTCATCAGAAACTTGCCGATCTCGCCGACGATCATCGCCTCGGCCTCGTAGGCCATGGTCAGGTACGGATTGTCCCAGTCGCCCTCGACGCCGAGGCGCTTGAACTCCTCGCGCTGCACGTCGATCCATTTCTGCGCGAAGTCGCGGCACTGCTTGCGGAACTCGGCGATCGGCACCGCGTTCTTGTCCTTGCCGGCCTTGCGGTACTGCTCCTCGATCATCCACTCGATCGGCAGGCCGTGGCAGTCCCAGCCCGGAACATAGTTGGCATCCTTGCCCAGCATCTGCTGCTGGCGGTTGATCACGTCCTTCAGGATCTTGTTGAGCGCGTGGCCGATATGGATGTTGCCGTTAGCGTAGGGCGGGCCGTCATGCAGGATGAATTTCGGCCGCCCCTTGGACTGGCGCCGCAATTCCTGGAACAGCTTCATGTCCTGCCAGCTCTTCAGCGTCACCGGCTCCCGGTTCGGCAGGTCGCCGCGCATCGGGAAGTCGGTCTTGGGCAGGAAGACGGTATTCTTGTAATCCACGTAACGGTCCTTCGAACTCACATCACGAATTGGCCGGATCCGAGCGGACCCGGGATCGGCCCTTGATACTGGGCCAGGAACTGGCGCGCCTGCTCGCAATCCGCGGCGATCTGCGCCTTCAGCTCATCGAGGCCAGGAAACTTCAACTCGGGCCGCAGGAATTCCAGCATCGCGACGCGCAGGTGCCGACCATACAGGTCGCCCGAATAGTCGAACAAGTAGACTTCGAACTGGATCTGGTCGCCCCCGATGGTCGGGCGGTAGCCGAGGCTGGCGACCGCGTCGATCCAGGCCGGATGGTCGCTTTCGTCCAGCGCCACGCGCACCGCATAGATGCCGAGCTTGGGCAGCAGGTAGTCGCCGAGGGTGATGTTGGCGGTGGGGAAGCCGAGCTTGCGTCCCAGCTTCTGGCCATGCTCCACGCGCCCTGCGATCTCCCACGCCCGGCCCAGGATGGCGGCGGCGTTCTGCGGCCGGCCGGCCTGCAGATGCTCGCGCGCCAGGGTGGAGGAGTGGACCGCGCCTTTGCCATCCACCGCGGCCGACACGGCATCGACGCCGAACTTGAGGGTCTGGCCCAGCGCCTTCAACGTCTTCACATCGCCGCTGCGCCCCTTGCCGAAGCAGAAATCCTCGCCCGTCACGATGTGGGCGGCGCCGAGCCCGTCATGCAGCACGGCCTGCGCGAATTCGGGCGCCGTCATGGAAGCGAGGTGCTGATCGAAGGCGAGGCAACACACGAAATCGAGGCCCATGTCGCGCTCCTGTCCCAGCGCCTGCAGGATCCGCATCTTGAGGCGGAAGGGCGTCAGGCGGAACGGCGGCTGGTCGGGCCTGAAAAAGGCGCGCGGATGTGGCTCGAATGTCAGGATGCCGACCGCGCTGTCATAAGCCCGCGCCAGCTCGAAGGCGCGCGCGATGACCGCCTGGTGGCCCAAATGCACGCCGTCGAAATTGCCGAGGGCGATGGCGGCGCCGCGGCATTCGGGCGTGACCTCGTTGGGATGTCGAAACAGGCGCATCAGTCGGAAACTATATCAGGCGCCCTCACGCCGCGGGACGCTTGGGCACCAGGATCTGCGCCTCGCCCTCCACCACCAGGGCATCGCCGACATGGGCGGTGGTGGCGAAGGTGCAGCGGCCCTTGTCCCGGTCGAGCGCGGTGATGGTGACGCGGGCCCGTACGGTATCGCCGATCCGGACCGGCGCCTTGAATTTGAGGCTCTGGCTGAGATAGATGCTGCCCGGCCCCGGCAGCTTGGTGCCCAGGACGGCCGAGATGAAGCCCGCCGTCAGCATGCCATGGGCGATCCGGCCCTTGAACATGGTCGGCTTGGCGAATTCCTCGTCCAGATGCACGGGGTTGGTGTCGCCCGAAA